>NZ_JASCOY010000040.1:0-47849 GCF_029960075.1 Pseudomonas sp. PS02290 | reverse complement strand
CTTCGACGACGATCAGCGCAACGCCGGTGGACTCGCAGGAGACCGGGGTCACTGCCTGGCAATCGATGCCTTCGGCCAGCAGCGCGGTGCGAAGCTGTTCGCCGTAGGCATCATCGCCGACGCACCCGATCATGGCGACACTGGCGCCCAGTCGTGCCGCCGCTACCGCCTGATTGGCGCCCTTGCCGCCCGGCACGGTGACGAACGACTGCCCGGCCAGGGTTTCTCCGGCCCGGGGCAAACGCGGCGCGCGCGTCACCAGGTCCATGTTCAGGCTGCCCACTATCACTACTTTTGCTTGCATGACGTCTACTCTTCAGAACGCTTTCTAGACCGGGCGGAGCGCTCGGCTTAACGAAATTCGGTAAATACCTGGGGTGGAGGCGCTGTGGATTCGCGCAGCACGATACTCGGCGCAACGACCAGGTGTTCGACAGCGGTTTCGCCCCGCGAGGAGATCCGCCGCAGCAGCATCTCGGCAGCGCGCTCGCCCAGTTGCAGAATGGATTGGCCGACGGTGGTCAGGGCCGGGTAAACGTATTGGCTCATCTGGATGTCGTCGAAGCCGATGACCGATAGGTCCGCCGGGACCCGCACGTTCCGCTCGGCAGCAGCGCGCAACACGCCGATGCCGACCATGTCGTTGGCCGCAAAAATCGCCGTCGGCGGATCCTGCTCCAGCAGTTTCACCGCAGCAAGATAGCCACTGGGGCCGGTGAAATCGCTTTCTACCACCCAGCTTTCCGGCACGTCGACCGACGCTTCCTGCATCGCCCGGTGATAGCCCGCCAGACGCATCTTCGCCACGCTGGTCTGCGCCGGGCCGCAGATACAGGCGATTTTCCGGTGGCCCAGAGACAGCAAATGCGACGTCGCCAGATACGCGCCCAGCTCATGGTCGATGCGCACCAGATCAGCCGTTACGCCATCCAGATCGCGGTCGACGATGACCAGCGGCGTGCGAACCGCGGACAAGCCCTCGACGAGGCTGTCTCCGCCGCCCACCGACGACACGATCAGGCCGTCGACGCGTTTTTCCAGGAGCACGCGCAGGTAACTGCGCTGCTTGTCGGGGTTGTCATCGGAGTTGCAGAGGATCACGCAGAAACCGTTGCGCTCGCAGTAATCCTCGATGCCCCGTGCCAGTTCGGCGAAGTACGGGTTGATGCCGTTGGGAATCAACAGGCCGATGGTCGCCGTGGCCTTGGCCTTGAGCGACCGCGCAACGGCGCTGGGCACATAGTCCAGTTGCACGATGGCGGCCTCGACCTTCTTTCGTACTTCTTCGCTGACCGGTCGGGTGCGGTTAAGGACATGGGACACCGTGGTGTAGGAAATCCCGGCAATCGCCGCTACGTCCTTGATGGTTGCCATGTCAGCCGCGCCGCCGCGCGCGGTTGCTGCGGTAGGTGTCGAGGACCACTGCAACGACGATGACAGCACCGGTGATGATACGTTTGGTTGGCTCGGTCGCGCCGATCTGCGCCAGCCCTGCAGCCAGGACCGAGATGATCAGCACGCCGAAGAAGGTGCTGATCACCGAACCGCGCCCGCCCATCAGGCTGGTGCCGCCGATGACCACCGCCGCAATCACTTGCAGTTCGAGCCCGGAACCGGCGTTAGGGTCAGCGGCTTCCAGGCGCGAAATCTGGAACAGCGCGGCAACGCCCGCCAGCAGGCCCATCAGTGAGAACACCAGGATCTTGTAGGGCTTGGGATTGATGCCCGCCAGACGCACGGCTTCCTCGTTGGTGCCGATGCCGATCAGGTAGCGGCCAAACACGGTGCGCGTCAGCACGGCCTGGGCGGCGAAGATGACGATCAGCGCGATGACGAACGACGGCGAGATGCCAAAGGCAAAGGGGTTGGACAGCCACGCAAAGGAGTCACCGATGTACGCGGTGCGCGAGTCGGTCAGCTGATACGCCACGCCGCGGGCCATTTCCAGCACGCCGAGGGACACGATGAACGAGGGAATGCGCCACGCCACGGTGATCGAGCCGGTCAGGGTACCGGCCGCCGTTGCGCAGGCGATGCCCAGCAACGCCGACGGAAACACGCCCCAGCCCCAGCCGAGCATGGCCACACTGACCGCCGACGCAGCCAGCGCCAGCACCGACCCCACCGACAGGTCGATGCCACCGATGATCAGGATGAAGGTCATGCCGACTGCCAGCACCATCAGGTCGGGAATCTGGTTGGCCAGGGTGCTGAAGGTTTCGTACGACAGGAAATGATCGCTGAGCAACGAGAACAACACGATCATCGCCAGCAATGCGCCCGCCAGCCCCAGGTAAGTGCCCAGGCCGAAGTAGTTGCCGCTGCGCTTGCCCGGAGACGGCAGCGCGGCAGGAGAAGTAGAAGTTTTCATCAGTCGATCCTGGGCGCGGCTTCAGACAGCAGCGCGTCACGTTTTTGATAGCCCGCGAAGGCAGCGGCAAGCAGTTCGTCCTGGGTCCAGGTGTCACGCTCGAAGGTGTCGATCAGGCGCCCGGCAGACAGTACGCCGATGCGGTCGCAGATCAGCATCAGCTCGCGCAGATCACTGGAGACCACCACCAGCGCCCTGCCCTGACGGGTCAGTTCACCCAGCAGCGCGTAGATGTCGAACTTGGCACCAACGTCGATCCCGCGGGTGGGCTCGTCGAACAACATCACCTGGCAATCGCGCTCCAGCCAGCGGCCGATCACGACCTTCTGCTGGTTGCCGCCCGACAGTTCCGACACCAGTTGCGTCGGGCTGGAACTGCGAATGCGCATGGCGCCCACCTGACGCTGAGCCAGAGCGATCTCCGAGTTGCCGTTGACCACGCCGGCACTGGAAATGGCTTCCATGTTGCCCAGTGCAATGTTGGCGCTGATCGATTGCGACAGCAGCAACCCCTCGCCCTTGCGGTCTTCGGTGATCAAGGCAATGCCATGACCCACGGCGTCCACCGGCGACTTGATCTGCACGCTGCGCAGCGGGCTGCCGACTTCGATGCTGCCGCTGTCGGCCACGTCCGCGCCGTAGATCAGCCGCAGCAACTCGGTACGTCCGGCGCCGATCAACCCGGAAATCCCGAAAATTTCACCGGCCCGGACATCAAAGGAAACGTCGCGGACTTTGTCGGTGCGGCTCAAGCCTCTGACCGACAGCGCCACCGCGCCGATCTTGCGCTCGCCCAGATCGATCTTCTCGCCCAGTTCACGGCCCACCATCAGCGTGACCAGTTGCTCGCTGTTGTAATTGGCCATGAAGTCGACGCAGACCAGCTTGCCGTCGCGCAGCACGGCGATGCGCTGGGCAACGCGGGCGAGTTCTTCCAGGCGGTGAGAGATGTAGATAATGGAAACGCCACGGTCCTGAAGACGCGTGATCTGCTCGAAGAGCATTTCCACCTCGCGCGCCGTGAGCATCGCCGTTGGCTCGTCGAGGATCAGCACATGGCAGTCGCCGATCAGGTTGCGGGCGATTTCGACCATCTGTTGATGGCCAATGCCCAGTTCGCTAACCAGCGTGTCCGGGTCAATGGCCTCAAGGCCGACCTGGGCCATGGCCTTGATCGCATCTTCGCGCAGCTTGCGGCGATTGATGAAACCGGCGCGGCTGGGCAGGTTGTCGAGAAACAGGTTTTCCGCCACCGACAGCGTCGGCAGCAGATTGAGTTCTTGCATGACCATGCGCACGCCAAGCTTTTCGGCCTGGGTGCGACTGGCAGGCTGGTAGGGCTGCCCCTGAAACTGCATCTGGCCGGTGGTCGGTGTATCCAGCCCGCCGATGATTTTCGACAGCGTGCTTTTGCCGGCGCCGTTTTCCCCGGTCAAGGCCAGCACTTCCCCGCGCATCAGCGTCAGGTCGATGTCACCGAGTACAGGTTGGGCGTAGGTTTTGCCAATACCACTGACAGATAGAACAGCGGCCTGAGCAGACGCTGACATAACGATCTCCACGCACCTGCCCTCACGGGCAGGCGGTACATATTTGGAAAACTGCGGGTTTGGAATGTGTTGACCGAGAAACCAGGCCGGCTTATTGCGGCTTGGTCACCAGCTCGACCGGGGTTTCGATCACGCCGTTGGTGATCTCGAGCTTCTCGCCCTTGACCATCTTCAAAGCGGTGTCGATACCGAACACGGCCTGACGCGCCGCGAACTGGTCAGCGGTGGCCAGAATGCGGCCGTCTTTCAGCATAGGCTTGATGGCATTGATGTTGTCGTAGCCGACCACCTGAACCTTGCCCGCCTTGCCTGCCGCACGTACTGCCGAGACAGCGCCCAGCGCCATGCTGTCGTTGCCGGCCAGCAGCGCTTTCAGGTTCGGGTATTCGTTGAGCATGGCGGACGCAACAGCGTTGCCCTTGTCGATTTCCCAGTTACCCGACTGCGTGGAAACGATTTTCATCTGCGCAGCGTCCATCGCGTCCTTGAAACCCGCGGTGCGTTGCTGCGCGTTGGTGGTGGTCGGAACGCCTTCGATGATCCCGACTTCATCACCTGCCGTCAGTTGCTTGGCCAGGTAGTCACCCACCAGCTTGGCGCCCTTGCGGTTGTTCGGGCCTACGAACGGCACTTCCATGCCCTTGCTTTTCAGCACGTCGGCGTCAAGCTGGTTGTCGATGTTGACGACTTTGATGCCCGCGTCCATGGCCTTCTTCAGGACCGACGCCAAGGCCTTGGAATCGGCCGGGGCGATGACCAGCGCGTCGACTTTCTTGACGATCATCTGGTTGACGATGTCGATCTGCGCGGCCGTGTCGGACTCGTTCTTGATGCCGTTGGAGATCAGGTCAAAGTCAGCGGAATGCTCTTTTTGATAGACCTTGGCGCCGTCTTCCATGGTCAGGAAGAATTCGTTGGCGAGGGATTTCATCACCAGCGCGACGGTCGGCTTTTTAGCGTCGTCGGCAAAGGCGGATGAGAGAGGCAGGGTTGCAGCGGAAGCGGTGAGCATGGCAACAGCAAGAAGGCGTGCAGCGAATGGCAGCTTCATGGAATCACTCCGACATTATGATTGTTGTTATCGGCAGCGTTTACGCGTCGGGGGATGCATCGACGAAATCGCAAACGTTTGCGTGAGCGAAACTATGGGAACCGTTCAAGCATTTGTCAACTGTGCAAAGCGGTCAAAAGAGGCGGGCCGTGTGTTGCCCTGCTCCTCCGATCACCGTTGCAGCGCTGGCGGCCTGCACCCTGAATCGGAGGATAGAAAGGAAGGGTGAATCGTGCCTCGGTTGTCGTGAGCGTTACTGAGGAATTACGCGCGTTCCTGATGGGCGGTCGGACGTCGGCTGGCTGAGTGGAGCTTCAAGTCTTCTTTGAGCGTGGCAATGAGGTTGGCGATGGCGCGGCTGGAGTTGAGCGAGCTGACCGGAATACCCCCGGCCAGGAGATCGGCGTGGCCCCGCTCGCGGTCAAAAATCTGCACCATTATTTGGTCATTGGCATCGATGGTGCATTTGCACTTGGCAGGCAGAAAACCTGATTCGACGATATGGCAGAGTTCAAGTGTAGAGATCATGGCAAATTTCCTTATTTAGTTATGCACGGTGGATGTCGCCAGGCTCCAGCAATTCCGCGAGTTTCACAGGAATGGGACGAACGGGCATGACGTGGCTCACCAGGGACACGGCCCAAGGGTCATTCAACGGGACTGCCTGGCGGCGTAATCAGACAAATGCTGCCTATACGACCTGCTGGATGGCGTAAATGCCGCGGGTTTGACTGGTTAATGAGAGCGGCAAGCCAGTAAGCTGGGCGCCTTCAAAATGGCCATTCGCCAATATCCTTGAGCGGCAGTGAACTAATCTGGCCCGCGACGGCCAGAGGGGCTCGCACTGCAACACGGCAGTCGCTGCACAAGCAAGATTTCTACAGTATTCGGAGCGCATGATGGGTCGGGCAAACAACGAGTTTGAGTTCTGGTGGGGCACGTCGGGGCCTTGGGTCGAGCCACCAAACGTGCGCCGCAACGGCACCAGCGGTGTGCAACGCGTTGTGCATGACGGCAAGACGCTTTACGTGAAACGCCAGACGGGCCACCTGTTTCGCAGTTTCCGTTACCCGACAGGCCGCCCGACTGCACTGCGTGAGGGCATCGCGCTGACAAAACTCGAGGAACTGGGCGTCAACGCACCACGACCGGTTTTTTATGGCGCACGCAAGGTTGCCGGTGTATGGCAAGGCGTTCTGGTGACCAAGGATCTGGGCGGTTTCATCGATCTTGACACCTGGTATGCACAGGGCGGTGCCAGCACCTTGAGCGTCGAGCAACATCAGCGACTCTTCAAGCGCCTGGCCGAGACCCTGGCAAAGATGCACCTGGGCAAGTGGCAGCATGGCTGCATGCGCTCCAAGCACATCTTCATCAAGGCGACGGTCACCGAGACGCGTTTTGATTTTGAGCTGGCGCTGCTGGATCTGGAAAAATCCCACGGCCGGATCACCACCCTGGGCGCGGCGCGTCACGACATTCCGCAGCTTAGAAGGCACTCATTCTGGGACGAATCCCAGTGGCAGTATTTCCTGTCGTGCTACGAACAGGCCATCGGCCGAGCCGTCTAGGCGAAGCAGCCACCCTTCATGCCGTTGCAGCACCTGGCATGAAGGGTACGGCGTTAAGGGCTCACCCCATCAAGAGGCGTGACCGGCCTGCTCGCTGATCAATGCCGGTGCTTTCCGGTCGTTGATCACCTGCGCCACTTTCGACGCAATGTCAGCCCGGCTGAACGGCTTGGCCAGCATCTCGAAACCGGCAATCTGCGTCGACGAATCGCTGGTGTACCCCGTGACGACCAGCACCGGCAGCGCAGGCAGGACTTCGCGCAGACTCAAGGCGAGCTGGGTACCGCTTTTTTCGGCCATCAACTGATCGGTGATCAGCACGTCCGGCCGCAACCCGGCGCTGACCATCTGCTCGGCAGCGGACGGCGACGCCGCTTCGGTCACCCGATAGCCCAGGTCACGCAGTTGCAGCGCAACGGTGTAGCGGACCAGTTCCTCATCATCCACCACCAGCACGTGAAAAGGGTGATCCGCGGCGGGCGCCGAGTCGCCCTCGCCTTCTGCCGGTGTCAGCACATCCGCGCTCGACACGGGCAGCCAGATGTCAACGCGCGTGCCGAGACCCGGCGCCGACTGAACATCAAAACCACCGCCCGATTGCAGGGCCAGCCCCTGCACCATCGACAATCCAAGACCGGTGCCCTTGCCGACGCCTTTGGTTGAGTAGAACGGCTCGACGCAGCGTTGCAGCACTTCCTCGGTCATGCCGCTGCCGTTATCCGACACTGTCAGCCTGACGTAGCAACCCTGCGCCGGCGCCGGGCCCAACCCCGGACTGTCGGCAATCACCTCGGGACGCGCGCTGATTTTCAGGTAGCCGCGTTCGGCGATCGCGTCCCGGGCATTGACCGCGAGATTGAGCACGCCCAGTTCAAGCTGATGGGGGTCGATGAGTATGTTGGGCAGATCTGCGGGAATCTCGACGATTACTTCGATGGTCGGACCCAGCGAGCGCTGGATAAGGTCACGCATGTCGTTGACCAGGCTGTCCAGCGCCACCACCTGAGGCTTGAGCGTCTGCCTGCGAGCGAAGGTCAGCAAGCGGCCGACCAGAATTCGCGCGCGATCTGCGGCCTGCAGTGCGGCGTCGATCAGCCGATGGGAACGGTCATTGCTGACCGGCTGGCGCCGCAGCAACTCCAGCGAGGTCATGATCGGCGTCAGCAAGTTATTGAAGTCATGGGCGATGCCGCCGCCGAGCTGACCGACCATCTCGATCTTGCGCGACTCGTGCAGCAGCGAAATGGCCGCCTCGCGCTCGGCCACCATGGTCGCGACGCGCTGTTCGAGGCTTTCGTTGAGCTCGATCAGTTGATGTTCGGCGCCCACGCGCGCGGTGATGTCGACGCAAACAAACAGTAAGCCACTGAGGTGTTGTTGCGCGTCGAGCAGCGGCGTCACGTGAGTCTGCACCCATACGACGGAGCCATTGGCGCGCACATGGTGCTGAGTCAGCTCGAAGGGCGCTTCGGCGGTCAGGAAGTTCTCATGGAACATCGACTGCGTGTCAGGTGCGAGGTCTTTCTGTAAATCGAGGATTGAGCGGCCGTCGATGGCCCGGCGCTGCAGCCCCATGATGTCGCAGTAGCGATCATTGACCTGCTGAAACACGCCTCGGTGATCACACAGCGCAATCCCGGCGCCTGCCTGTTCGAACATCCCGGCCAGTTGCGCGGAACTGGCGTGCAGCGCCGATTCAGCCCGTGTGTGGTTGATCCATTGCCAGCCCAGCTTGGCTGTTTCTTCGATGATGTGAATGTCATGGGGGCTGCAGACCCGTTGCCCGTCGAACTCAACAGTGAACACGCCGGCCAGGACGTCATGGCGCATCAACGGCACATGCACGGCCAGACTCGTTGTGCGGTCTTGCTGAAGAGCAGCGCCGCGAGGGTCAGCCAGAACGGCGTCAGCCTTTATCGCCGCTTGCACGGTAAAGCCCTGGCGCAACGCAGAACAGCTCTCATCGCTGACGGCGATCAGCCCTGATCGGGTCGTCACGTCACCCTGCCGGTATTCACGGCGAATGACGAAGTCGCCCTGCTCGTCAGCCTCCGCGAGGTGGACTCGGGCGGCGCCCAGTTCGCGTCCGATACGCTGGATGACGTCCGCTTCGATCTGCTCGGGGTCGCGAATGGAGGGCAAGGCCTGGCCCACCTCAAGCAGCAGCGCCTGACGACGTTCGAAATGCACGCGCTCGGTGGTTTCGGTCACAACGCAGAGCACGCCGCCCACGGCCCCGTCGCTCTGGTGTACCGCAGAATAGGAGACGTCAAAGTAAACGGTTTCGCCGTAGCCGTGGCGTTCGATATAAAAGGCACGGTCCTTGGCAGCAAAGGTTTTCCCGGTTTCACGCACACCGCGCAGCAGCGGCTCGAGGTCGTCCCACAACTCGCGCCAGTTCTCGACCGCAGGCCGGCCAAGAGCACGGGGATGTTTCTCGCCGATGCTCGGCGCATAGGCGTCGTTGTAGAGCGCCACGAATTCAGGTCCCCAAAAGAGCACAATCTGCGCCTGCACAGGGAGAATCGTGCCCATGAGGGCCTTCAGACTGTCCGGCCAGTCGGAGGGCGCACCGAGGGGCAAGCCGTCCATCAATGGGGACTGAAGCAGATCACCGACCGCACCGCCGTTGGCAAGGAAACGCAGGGGTGCTGCGCTGAACCCGGTGTTGGGTGGGGTATCCATAATTAGGGCCTGAGAGGAAATATCGTGAGCAGAAAGCCTCGCTTAGAGCGAAGGCAATGCGAGGACGTTCCATTCAGATCGGGACGAGTTTGCATACAGCGCGGGCCCGGCGGCCATGCCAGCCGGGCCCTGGCGTGGCTCAGTCCTCTTCCTTGACGGTGGCTACCTCGTCAGCGCGCACGCGGATGGTTTTGCCGGAGATGTCCTCGAACTCATAAAAGCCGTCTTTGCTCTTGGTCTTCGGCGCATCCTTGGTCACGTACTGCGTGCCGTTTTGCAAGGTGACCACGGTCGACGTAGAGCAACCCGCCAACGCTGCACAACAGGCGAACGCGACCGGCATCAGCAATGATTGAATTTTCATAAAAGCCTCCTGGTGTGTAGGGCTCAAGCGCCATGCGCTCAAACGCTGAATCGTCATCTAGCAGATCAGATCAGCGCCATCGACTTTGGTTCGCAATCCCGGACAATCAACCGAAAAATCAGCGACTTGGGTCAAAGGAGGTTTTTGTCCGATCCGCTGTTGCGAAACGTCCGACACTCAAATACTGTATGCGCATACAGCGAACAGGAGGGTCACTTCGTGTCTGACACCAACGCATCAACCGCAGCATCGCCAGGGCACTACGAGCGCATGGCCGTGCGGGTTCAGAAAATCATCAACTCGCAGAGTGCGCAGAAAGCCCGCGCGGCGCTGATTTTCCGGCTTGCGGATGAACTCGAAGACGACTGGAAACAGTTGCTGGAAGAGATCGACGAGAACGACAACGTGACCCTGGCCTGGCGGGACGACGGCGGCGTGCAGATTTTCTGGACCGTGCCCAAGGAAGATTAACCTGCCGGCGTCCTTGAGGCCGAGGTCATGGCCAGACATCCCCGCTACGACAGTGATGGCCGCAGGCGCACAGCTCACGGCCATCGACTCGTCACCGCTGCACCCCGAATCAATCTCCCTCGATGAATAACCCAGTTGGATAAACATGCTCAGATTTTGTGTCGCTCTGCTTTTGTCTTTCACTTTCCTGCAAACCGCTTCCGCTGACGTCAACATTGGCACCTGGAACCTGGAGCACCTGAGCGTGCGCCCGAACAAGGACTTTCAGGGCATCGCCAAAGTCGCGCAGAAGGTGGACTTTCTCGCGGTTCAGGAGCTGATGAGCGAAGACGCGCTGGAGGCGCTGGCCAAGGAGCTGACCCGGCAAACCGGCAAGCACTGGAGCTCAATGGCGTCCCATGCCGTGGGCCGCTCTTCCTACAAGGAAATGTACGGATTCGTCTGGCGGGATGATGCCGTTGCCTATGAAGACGGCGCCGTGAGCTACCTGGACCGCAGCGACACCTTCGAACGCGAGCCCTACTCTGCGCAGTTCCGCTCGCTCAAGGACGGCAAGACCTTTGTCGTGGCCACCGTGCACATCCTGTATGGCAAGAACCAGGCGGACCGCGCTTCGGAAATCGTCGCGCTGTCTAATTACTGGACCTGGCTGCAGGAAACCTACCCGGGCAACAACCAGATCATGTTGATGGGCGACTTCAACACCCCGCCCAACTCGCCCGCGTGGGACAAGCTCGACAGCAGCGCCAGGCCGCTGGTACTTGATGGCGCGAGCACGCTCTCGACGAAGGACGGCAAATTCGCCAACCTCTACGACAACATCTTTATCAGCAAGCAGTCGGCGATCCGGGTGAACAAGGTCGAGGTGTTCGATTACCCGACATTCCTCGGCGTGACCCACGCCAAGGGCCGTGACAGCGTGTCCGATCACGCACCGATTTTCCTCAGCGCCAATTTGAGCGGTGGCAACGGTGCTGCCGGGGCGTCTGCCGTGACCGCCAAGGCACCGCCCACTGCAAGCAATCCGATGAAGCCTGCTGCGAGTGCCGGCGGGAACCCGGCAAACCTGACGCTGGCGATTCGCGGCAACAAGAAGACCATGGTGTACCACCGTCCGGACTGCCCTTCGTACAACGCGATTGCCGAGAAAAACCGGGTGGAGTTCAACAGCCCGGCGGCTGCCGAAGCGCAGCATTATCATTTGGCCGGCAACTGCCATTGATCCGCAGCGGCGCGCGCCGATCCCTGCTCAAGTCGCCTGCCACGCCGTGAAAGGCGACTTGAGTGGCTGTCCAACGCCGAATAACCCCCCAGTTATTTACGCGCCAGGTCGTGCTGGATGCAGCCCTCGTAGTAGGTTTGCTTCACTGCGGCGGGTTTGAGCTTCGAAGGGCTTTTGTAGGTCTGTTCCGTGATGCCCAGCGCCATCTTGCTCATCCACGGTTTGGCGAACTTACGGCTCTGCAGTTTTTTGCGCGCGCTGTAGAGGGTGGTGCCAGAAAGCTTTGACTGCTGCGCCGCCCCCGCAACACCTGCTCCCCATTTGCAGACCTGCAGGTCGTTCTTGCTGAGGTCCTTGGCGTTCGCGGTCACGGACACCGCTGCCAGAAAAACCGCCATTACCGCCAAGCCCACACTGCGCATACAGGTTCATCCCGGAATCAATTGATAAAAAAGGATTTTTTCAGAAAAGCCGGCCGAAGCGGGCCATCAATTTGCCTTTTCCGCACAAAACATTTCCGACCCTCCAGCATTCACCTTCGCGGGCGGGTTTGATTCCCGGCATCCCCTCGAAAACGCCCTGTTATCCCTAGTCAACGCGTCTGGATGTATGGCGAATATTCATATCGATATGGCACATGGCCGCCCATCGGCCGGCGATGTTAAACCCTCATGAAGGTATGCAATTCTGCGCCGGTCGGCCGCTTCGCAACCCGATTGCGGATGGCCCGTCTCAGGTAGAGATGCATTACGGTCCAAGGCCATTGAGAGTTGATCAGCCTGTATCGATCTCGAAATGAAGTGACAGCAATGCCGATGCAGTCGACGTGCAGGCTGTCAGGTACATGAAGCAAGCCCCCCTCATTCAGCCGGCGTTAACCCACGCCCCTACAGGCCAGCACCATGAATGACTATAAGGATTTTGAAATTCATTACCGGTTTCGAGGTGAGCCGCGGCACTTCAATCATCAAGGCAATCATCTCTGCGAAAGTGACGCGCTGCATTTTGCGACCTTGCACGCAGGGGTGGGCGCCGTCGAGGGCCACATTTGCGCGGGGCCGGTGAAACGCGCACTGCTTTACGCCGAAGGCCTGGGCGTCACGCAAGTGCAATGGAAACGCACCTGATCGAGGAAAACTGCAAACAAACCCGGATTCACGCGGTCGGAATTTACAAGCAGCGCTCATCACACCAGCAAAGCGAGGTAAACATGACCATCGATAACGCACTGAAGCAGGAAGTCCTGACCCGGTTGCTACATGCCCACCCGGCAGGCCTGGGCAAGGAAGTTCTGGACAACTACCGAGGGGAGAATGCGGTTGCAGACACCCTTGAGCATTTGCAGGAGGCGGGATTGATTCACGACGGGTGCGTTAACCGCCCTGCTGAAGGGGATCGCACGTTGAAGTACCCCGTTAAACTCAGTTCTTCCGGAGTCGTGGCTGCCAGGCAGCTGGAAGCTGAGCCATCCAGACATTAAGGTTTAAGCAGGCAACAAAAAACCGGCCAAGGCCGGTTTTTTTGTGTCCGATAAGTGGTGTTCTCCCCTGGTGCTACCTGCACTGATCATCCAAAGCCTGTCAGGAAGCAGCACCACAGGGGAACGAGAAGGAGCCTACAAGCTCAGTCCCGTTTTCGTCACGTTCGCTATTGTGACTTCATGCGTCCAGACCCACTTGCTCAACCTTGCTCAACGCCCGCGCTCAGACCGCCGGGTAGTCGCCCGTGCCGTCCGGCCACGGGGTCAGCAGCTCGAAGCCCGTCTCGGTCACCGCCACCATGTGTTCCCACTGCGCCGACAGTGACTGATCGCGGGTGAGCACGGTCCAGCCATCATCCAGCACGTAAGTGCCCGGTTTACCGGCGTTGATCATCGGCTCGATGGTGAAGACCATGCCGGTCTTGAGCTTCAACCCCTTGCCCGCTGCGCCGTAATGCAGGACTTGAGGTTCTTCGTGGTATTTGCGACCGATGCCATGCCCGCAGTACTCACGCACTACGCTGAAGCCTTCGCGGTAGGCCACGCTCTGGATGGCATGGCCGATGTCGCCCAGGGTCGCACCGGGTCTCACGGCGTGTATCCCCGCCAGCGTGGCTTCGTACGTGGTTTCGACCAGACGCCGGGCGAGCGGGCTGACCTCCCCGACGTAGTACATGCGGCTGGTATCGCCGTACCAGCCGTCCTTGATGACCGCGACGTCGATATTGACGATGTCGCCGTCCTTAAGCACGTCATCCGCTGACGGGATGCCATGGCAGACGACCGTGTTGGGCGAGATGCAGGTGGTTTTGGTAAACCCGTGGTAGCCGACGTTGGCAGGGATCACTTTCAGCTCGTTGACAATGTAAGCGTTGCAAATGTCATCCAGCGCTTCTGTGCTAATGCCCGGCTTGACGTGCTCTGCGATCATCGCCAACACATCTGCGGCAAGGCGCCCCGCCACACGCAACCCGACCAGATCGGCTTCGGTCTTGAGACTGATGCTCATCGGGACACCGCCCGGGCCGGGGCCAGATCCGGTACCAGGTCGCAGGGCTGAAGACTCAATACGGCGCCGCCAGACGTTTCAGCGCGGATCAGCAACTGGCATATCTCGCTGTAATTCAGACCGGGGTGTAGCTCGGCTAGCATGCCCACCCGCATCCAGTGCTCGGCCTGAGCATTGATCGAGCGACTCAGGGCCGCGCTGGCGCAACGTATGTTGGCGTGCATCTGTTCGGAAATTTTTACCAGTCCCATACCGACCTCTCGAAGAATATACGGAGCATATACGTTCCATATATTTTCTTGCAACCGGCCCTCGTGATTCCTCCGCGCAGAGCGTGCCTTTTTATGCAGAGCGGGAAAACTCGGTCGCGCACTCTGAAAGCGACGTAGCCAATTGCGAAATCGCCTCGCGGTCATCTTCGCTGAGCGCCCGGTAATGAGTAATAACTGCCCGCTCTGCGTCGTTCAGCGTGTCGGTGGCGATCGGGGTCCTCTCGCCTGACAGCACGTACATGACGTCGATGCCTTTTTTGCCCAGCGCCGCCAGGTAATCCGAACGCGGGATGCGTTCACCGCTTTCGTATTTGCCTTGGGCGTTGGCCTCAACGCCACCGATGGAGCCGAAGTCCTGTTGCGACAGCCCGAGCCGTTTGCGTTCTTCTTTCAGACGTGAGCCGAGATCTTTCATAAACGAGGGTCCTGAAGTTGACTGTGTTCAAAGAGCAAGACCCCATTGGTCCGAGGGAGTTGCGCCCTTGGGCTCATTTGGTCAATCTTCCGAATTGACGGCTCAAGGAATCACCTTCGTGGCCGATAGGTTCTGATGTACCGCTATTCTTTTTGAATGGCAGCCCGATTTCTGTAGTTCGGAGAACCAGACAATGATTTCTTTCTTACTGGGTTGGTTGGCGCTATCGGCCGTGGGCACATTGATTGCCCTGGCGATGATTCGCACCGGTAAAATGCGCCAGCCTGACGCAGACGGCACGGTGAACGGTCAGACGCCCGTCCCGGTGCTGGTGCGATTCAAGCCCTGAATCAATCCCGGCTGTCTTGCCCGGAGCACGCTCCTGACATCATTCCCCTGCGAGCTGACCCTGTTCAGCCCCATAGACATTGGCGTTGCCCGTGGCGTAACCGGCGCTTGATGGCACAAATGCGATATCGGCCTGACTGGCGCTGAACTGGCGAAGTCCCGACGCCAGAGCAAGAAAATCCTCACGCTGCATCTCGTTGCCCCACACGCTGCTGAATGACGACTCGTTTTTCTGCGCAGCGAATTCCTGACGGGTGTTGACTTGATTGGTTTGCATGGCCGCTCTCTTCTTCTCGATACTGTTTAAACATACAGTATTTTCAACGCCCCTCGAACGCAAGTCCTGTCGCGACGAATGGTCATGGGGATGAGCCTGAGTTTTGGGCTCACTCAGGCAGCCTCCGCGCCGTCCCTTTACGTCAATTCGGCATCCAGCCGTTAACCTTTAGCCAGCGCTTCCAGCCGATCGAGATCCTCTGCCGACACTGCAATCCCGTCTTTCAAGGAACGCTCGCGCTGACGATAGCGGCGATCGCCCGGCATGCGCTGCTGGCCGACGCCGTGCATCTGCCGGACCAGTTCCTCGCTGCGTTCGGCGAATGCCTGACCGCTGCCCTTGTCCGGATCAATGACGATGATCACCTGGCCGGTCCAGGGGGTTTGCGCGCCGGGAGACTTCGACATGTCGAACTCGAAGGAGAAATTGCCGCCGGTGAGCGCGGCGGACAGCAGCTCCACCATCATCGACAGCGCCGATCCCTTGTAACCGCCGAAAGGCAACAACGCGCCGCCGTCGAGAATGGCTTTCGGGTCTTCGGTCGGGTGGCCCTTGCGGTCGACGCCCATCCCCGGCGGCAGCAGGCGCCCCTCTCGGGCGGCGATCTGCACGTCGCCATGGGCGATGGCGCTGGTGGCCATGTCAAAGACGATGGGCTGACCGTCAGCCCGTGGCGCGGCGAACGCGATGGGATTGGTGCCAAACAAGGGTTTTTGCGCATCGTGGGGCACGACGCAGGTCATGCTGTTGACCACGCTCAAGGCCACCAACCCCTCCTGGGCGAACGGCTCGACGTCCGGCCACAGCGCGGCGAAGTGATGGGAGTTGCGGATGGCCAGAATGGCGATCCCGGCGCTGCGTGCTTTCTCGATCACCAGGGCCTTGGCGGCCTGCATCGCCGGCTGGGCAAAACCGCCCATGGCATCGACGCGCACAAACGCTGCGCCGACGTCCTCGACATTTGGCTCGGCCTGGCCGTCCACCCAACCCGCTGCCAGCGACGACAGATAGCCTTTGATGCGGAAGATGCCGTGGCTGTGGGAACCGTCGCGCTCAGCCGCCGCGCAATTGGCGGCCAGCACCCGCGCTACTTCTGGCGAGGTGCCGTGACGCACAAAGATCTGCCGCAGCAGCTCCGTGAGATCAGTAAAGGAAATCGTCCGGGTGGCCTGGCGATCGTGGGTGGAAGGCATCTTAAGCTCCGTTGTGATTATTGGAAGTGGAAGCGGAACAGAGAGGACAGGCGTCCGGAGACGCTTGTTCTGAAGAGTAATGCGCAGCAACCAGCGGGTAAACTGCAGGCCTCGCGCAATGGCCGCCCTGCCCTCAACCGAACGAGGACCGCTCATGGATTCGCTCACCGCTGATAGCCCGATCGTGGATTGCCAAACCGTCGTCCTCGGCGCCGGTATCGTCGGCGTCTGTTCCGCACTGCACCTGCAAGCGGCAGGCCAGCAGGTCGTCTTGCTGGACCGCGATGAACCCGGCGCTGGTACCAGCCACGGCAATGCCGGCTTGATCGAACGGTCCAGCATCGTCCCCTACGCCTTTCCGCGCGAGTGGTCGCGGCTGGCGCGCTATGCACTGAACCGGCAATCCTCCATGCGTTTCAGCCCGACCTGGCTACCAAAGATCGCGCCCTGGCTGTTTCAGTACTGGCAAAACTCTTCGCCCGCCAATCTGGCCAGCGCCAGCCGCGCAATGCTGCCGCTGATCGAACGCTGCGTCAGCGAGCACGACCGGCTGGCCGAGGCCTCAGGCATGACCTCGCTGATCCGTTCCAGGGGCTGGATCGAGTTCTATCGCGACCAGGGGGAATTTGATCTGGCAGTGGCCGACGCTCGCACTTATGACCGTCACGGCCTGCGTTATGAGGTGCTGGATGCGGGCCAATTGCGCGAGCGTGAACCTCACCTGAATGGAGCGCTGGGCGCCATTCACTGGCTCGATCCGAAAAGCGTGAGCGATCCCGGTGCACTGGTCCGCGGTTATGCCGCGCTGTTCGTCGGACGTGGCGGCCTGTTGCTCAAGGGTGACGCGCGCAGTCTTTGTCAGCACAACGACCGCTGGCGGGTGGAAACACGCGAGGGACAGGTGCAGGCACAAAACGCGGTAGTAGCGTTGGGCCCGCAATCGACAGAGGTGACTGCCCGGTTTGGATACCCCATCCCCCTGGGGATCAAGCGCGGTTATCACATGCATTACGCGGCAAACCCGGATGCGCCGTTGCAGCACTCGATCATCGACGCCCAGGCGGGGTATGTGCTGGCGCCCATGGCGCGGGGGATTCGTCTCACCACCGGCGTCGAATTCGCCGCACCGGACGCGCCGATCAACGAGATCCAGCTGCGCCGCTGCGAAGCCATCGCCCGAAGGTTGTATCCGTTAGGCGAGCGGCTGGACGCTGAACCCTGGCTGGGGCGCCGACCGTGTTTGCCAGACATGCGCCCGGTCGTTGGGCCGGCGGCTTCCCACAAAGGGCTGTGGTTCAACTTCGGGCACGCCCATCACGGCCTGACCCTCGGCCCGGTCACAGGCCGACTGCTGGCGGAAATGATGACGGGCGCCGCGTCGTTCACCGATCCCGCGCCTTACAGCCCGGGCCGGTTCAAGTAGACCTCATCACACCGTTGACTACTCTGCCTGCAAGCGCTTCTGGAAGAACAGCCGCTGGTGCCCGGGCGGATAGTCATCCAGCTGACCAAACTGCTCATAGCCATGCTTGCGATAAAACTCGGGTGCCTGGAAATCAAAGGTGTCGAGCCACACGCCAAGGCAACCCCGTTCGCGGGCGAGGTCTTCGGCCATCTTCATCAACTGGCTGCCCATGCGCTGCCCCCGGGCCTGTTCAGGCACCACGAGCAGTTCGATGAACAGCCAGCTGTAGAGGATTCGGCCGTGCAGGCCACCGAGCACGGCATCGGTGTGCTCGTCGCGGACAAACAGCGCAAATTTTTCTGACTTGCCGTCGCCGGCCATGGCTGCGTTGTAATCCTTCAATGGCTCGAGGATCTGCAGGCGTTCTTCTTCGGAGGGGTTGGATTTGAATTCGATCCGGACACTCATGCGTCGCTTCCTGCTGACGGAAATGGGGACGGCAAGATTGTCGGATATACAGGCGGGAGTAAAGCCGAGAAGGGGTTAAAGCGAAGAAGAAGTGCGAGGGATGCGGTGAGGATGGATGTGGAAGCCCGGGGGCTCCCACACGCGCGCAAGCGCCGGATTGATCAGTCTTTCTGATCGCGCAGGACGTTGCCGGAGGTGCCGTCGATGCGGAATTCGTAGGTCAGGCTGTCCGCCTTGCGGCCTTCGCCTTCCCAGTAGCCATTGTCGTCGGCTTCGATCTTGTAGATCTCGGTGTAACCTGCCGACTTGGCTTTTTCGATCGCTTTTTCGATGGTGATCCAGCCAGCGCCCGGTTTGTCCGCCAGGGCGAACTGTGCGGTGGTCAGGGCAGCGGTGGCGAGAACGGCAGCGGTAAGTTTCTTGATCATGATTGAACTCCATTTCCCTGTACGGGCTTTTTGAATGCGATTTTTTGGAGTTCGTGACCGGAAAAATAGTTCAGCCGGGGTTTGTAACCGCTTGATGCTGCCATATGAAGTCGCAGCGCTGACACTGCTAAAAAAGCACCAATGTGGATCAGCGCTTGACCTTGCGCCGCAGCACGCCGTTCAGGACCACGACAACGACAGCGACAAAGATCGCGATGTATTGAAAGGTCTTTTCGCTGAGCACGCCGGTGGTCTGCAGATGGGACAGGCCAAGCATGATCGCCAGAACGCTCAAGGCGATGATGATCGAATAAATAAGACGCTGTTTGTTGGTCATTGCGGGATTCCTGAAAACCGGTCGAGATGTGGGGCGCGGTACGAATGTGCGGACATGGTACCTGCTCACGTCGACGCTGACACGCCACCGCCCGCGCCAGGCCTGCGGCGAAGCGTCTCGGCCGCTGATGTCCGTCACTTTCACGTGGTTTAATACGCGCACTTTTCAGTCGCTCAAGCGTTTTCAGGGCGGTAGGACGGGTCTGCAACAAACGCAGAATCCTTCCTCTGCCCTCTTTCAACAAGGAGTTCCCAATGCCCCATGAAGGCAGCCTGTTGCAGGCCGCAGTCGTGTTCCTGCTCGCCGCCGTTCTCACGGTTCCTCTGGCCAAACGCCTGCAACTGGGCGCCGTGATTGGCTACCTGATCGCGGGTGTGATCATCGGCCCGTCTTGCCTGGGCCTGATCGGCGATCCACAAAGCGTCGCGCACATCTCCGAGCTGGGCGTGGTGCTGCTGTTGTTCATCATTGGCCTGGAGTTGTCGCCGCGACGCCTCTGGACCATGCGCAAATCGGTGTTCGGTGTCGGCATGGCACAAGTGCTGCTGACCGGGGTGGTGATTGGCGCCGTCGCGCTGCTGGGCTTCAATCAGCCGCTCAACAGCGCCGTGGTGCTCGGCCTGGGGCTGGCGCTGTCGTCGACCGCCTTTGGCCTGCAGAGCCTGGCCGAACGCAAGGAGCTCAACGCGCCCCACGGTCGCCTGGCCTTCGCCATTCTGCTGTTCCAGGACATCGCGGCCATCCCGCTGATTGCCTTGGTGCCGATGCTGGCCGGCGGCTCCCACGATGCCAGTTCCGGCGATTCCCTGCGTCACGGCCTGCAAGTGCTCGGCGGCATCGCCATTGTGGTGGTCGGCGGTCGTTATCTGCTGCGGCCGGTGTTCCGCATCGTCGCCAAAACCAAGCTGCAGGAAGTCTCCACGGCGACCGCGCTGCTGGTGGTGATCGGCACGGCGTGGCTGATGGACCTGGTGGGCGTGTCCATGGCGCTGGGAGCGTTTCTTGCCGGTCTGCTGCTGGCGGACTCTGAGTACCGCCACGAACTGGAAGCGCAGATCGAGCCGTTCAAGGGCCTGCTGCTGGGGTTGTTCTTCATCAGCGTCGGCATGGGCGCCAACATCGGCCTGCTGATCAACTCGCCGTTCACGGTGCTGGGCCTGACGCTGTTGCTGATCGGCTTGAAGTTGCCGTTGCTGTTCTTCGTCGGACGTCTGGCGGGCGGGCTCGGCAAGCAAAGTGCGCTGCGTCTCGGGCTGGTCCTGGCGGCGGGCGGTGAATTTGCTTTCGTGGTGTTCAAGATCGGTCGCGATCAGGGCCTGTTCGATGCCGCGCTGTACGACACCCTGGTGCTGACGATCACTTTGTCCATGGCGCTGACGCCGCTGTTGCTGCTGGCCCTGTCGCGCTGGCTCAAGCCCAAGACGGTGATCAAGGAAGTGCCGGCAGAGTACAAAGAAATCGAATCGGACAACCCGCGCGTAGTCATTGCGGGCATGGGCCGGATGGGGCAGATCGTTGCGCGTATCCTGCGCGCGCAGAACATCCCGTTCATTGCGCTGGACACGTCGGTGGAAACCATCGAGTTCACCCGCAGCTTCGGTAATGTGCCGGTGTTCTACGGCGACCCCCTGCGTCCGGAAATTCTGCGCGCGGCGAAGGTGGACCAGGCCGAATATTTCGTCATCGCCACGGACGACCCGGACACCAACATCAAGACCGCCGAACTGGTGCGCAGGCTGTACCCGCACATGAAGATCATCGCCCGGGCCCGTAACCGCCAGCACGTTCACCGCTTGCTGGATCTGGACGCTGAAGCGGTACGGGAGACGTTCTACTCAAGCCTGGAAATGACCCGCCGCACGCTGATCGGGCTGGGCCTGAGTGAAGCTCAGGCGGCCGCGCGCATCGATCGATTCAAGCGTCATGACGAACAAGTGCTGAATCGCCAGCACCTGATCTACGACGACGCCGCGAAGGTCATGCAAAGCGCGCTGGAAGCCCGGACTGAATTGTCCGAGCTGTTTGAGTCTGACCGGATGGACGAAGAGGCGAGTGATGCGCAGCCTGCGGTGAAGGTCAAGAAGTAGACCAAGCGGAATTTCGACGTGCAAGATCAGGCCCATGCCACGATTACCGGCGCATGGGACCTTGTGGGAGTGAGCTTGCTCACGAAGGCAGTGTTTTGGCCGCCGGAAATGTGGGGCGAACACCGGCCCTTTCGCGAGCAAGCTCGCTCCCACACGTTATGCGGTGCGGGTGAAAACTCCCGGCCACTGCCCGCTTGTGTGGTTGAGCCTTCTGAAGAAGGCTCATCTCTTCAGGCCATGACTTCGCTCAGCGGAATGAAGTTGAGCAGGTCGCCCTCCGCCACCGTTGTGCCTTCCACAATCTCGATCAGCCCGTCGGCCCAGGCGGCGCTGCGCAGCACACCCGAGCTCTGATTGCGGTAGGCAACCAGCCTGCCCTGCTCAAGGCGTCCGCGCAGGTACTCGCGCCGGTTCCCCGGTTTGGTCCAGGTGAATGCAGCAGGCACCTGAAACTGCAGCGGCTTGACGGCCTGCACGCCCAGGCGTCTGAGCAGATAGGGTCGCGCCAGCAACGCGAAGGTCACCAGCGTCGACGCCGGATTGCCGGGCAGTCCGATCACCGGCACGCCACGGAAATGGCCGAAGGTCAGCGGTTTGCCGGGTTTGATCGCCAGTTTCCACAGCGCAATCTCGCCTTCTTCCCGCAGCGCGTGGCCGAGAAAATCCGCTTCGCCGACGGACACGCCGCCCGTGGAAAGGATCAGGTCGACATTGTTCAGGCTGCCCAGCGCTGCGCGGGTTTTCTCGAGGTTGTCGGGAAGGATGCCCGCATCGACCACTTCGCAGCCCAGTCGCGTCAGCCAGCTGCACAGCAACACGCGATTGCTGTTGTAGATCTGCCCTGGGCCCAGGGGCTGCCCCGGCTCGATCAACTCGTCACCCGTGGACAGAACAGCCACCCGGGCGCGGCGCACGACCTGCACATGGCCGAAACCCATGGTCGCGGCCAGGCCCAGTTCGATCGGGTTCATGACCGTACCGGCGTCCAGTACCTTGTCGCCGACGGTGGTTTCCTGCCCTTTCGGGCGAATGTTCTGACCGGTGCTCAACGGCTGGAGAAAGCGCACTGTCGCGTCCGCCTGGACCTCGGCGTTCTCCTGCATTTCGACGCAGTCAGCCCCCTCAGGAACCGGGGCGCCGGTGAAGATTCGCGCGCAGGTGCCGGGCTGCAACGGCTCAGGTGCCTGCCCGGCGAAAATACGCTGGCTCACCGGCAGCGGCTCGCCGGTCCAGTCCGCGACGCGCATCGCATAACCGTCCATGGCGCTGTTCGGCCACGGCGGCACGTCCAGCGTCGAGACCAGATCCTCGGCCAGCACGCGTCCTTGGGCATCGGCCAGCGCCACGGTTTCACGCTCGGTGATCGGTGCGGCGGCGGCGAGGTCCATCAATCGCTGCATGGCCTCTTCGACGGGCATCAGGCCACTCATTTCAGGTGCATTCATGGCAGCTCACCCGCGCGTCGCGCAGGGTTCGGCCTTCTTCAGGTGCGGCACGAAGTTGCACGGGCGGAAGCTGTTGTTCAACTGGTCGGCGAGAATGCCGTCCCAGCCGGTGCGCACGGCGTTGGTCGAGCCCGGCAGGCAGCACACCAGCGTGCCATTGGCCAGACCGGCAAGGGCCCGCGACTGAATGGTAGAGGTGCCGATATCGGGCAGGGAGATCTGGCGGAACAGCTCGCCAAAACCGTCCACCTGTTTGTCCAGCAGGCAGGCCACGGCTTCCGGGGTGCTGTCGCGGCCGGTAAAACCGGTGCCGCCGGTGATCAGCACAACCTGCACTTCATCATCGGCGATCCAGGTCGCCACCTGGGCGCGGATCTTGTACAGGTCATCCTTGAGCAGCACGCGCTCGATCAGGCCATGACCTGCAGCGGTCAGGCGGTCGACGAACATCTGGCCGGAGGTATCGGTTTCAAAGGTGCGAGTGTCGCTGACAGTCAGAACAGCGATATTCAGGGGTACGAAAGGCGAGTCTGCCTTGGCTTTCATGGCGAGGTCCGGTTGTAGAGGAAACAGGGCGGTGTTATATCACAGCACCTGTTTTTTACCGCGCCGACCGAGCTGATCATGACCCCTACCGAAGCCCTGCCGCCCTGCTCCATCCTGCTGCTTGCCGGTGGCCAGGGCCGGCGCATGGGCGGGCGTGACAAAGGCCTGATCACATGGCGCGACAAGCCTTTTATCGAGCATTTGTACGGGCTGGTGCGACCGCTCACGGACGACCTGATCGTTTCGTGCAACCGCAACCGCGAACAATACGCGCGCTACGCCGACCGCCTGGTCGAGGATGAGCAACAGGACTTTCCCGGACCCTACGCAGGTATTCGCGCAGGCCTCGCCGTCGCGAAACATGATTATCTGCTGGTCATCCCCTGTGACATGCCGCTCCTGGATCGCGCCCTTCTCGATGGCCTGCGCCAGGCCGCTGCTGCAAATCCCGGCGCGCCGGTGATGGTCCGTCAGGGCGAGCAGTGGGAGCCGCTCCTGTGTTGCATCCCCACCTGTCACGCGCAGGTGTTCGAACAGCATTGGCAGGAAGGACAGCGCAGCCCGCGCCGGACCATGGCAGAATTGCGCGCCGTCGGGTTGCAATGCGAGGCCGACGACCCCCGTCTCGCCAACCTGAACACGCCGGATCTATTGACCGAGATCAAGCCCTGAGCGCAGCAGGCAGGTTTCATGGAACTTTGCCGTTACACTCTGCGTCAGACACATCACTAAACAAAATACCCCGGAGACACAGCAATGAAACAACGGACTCTTCCTGCCGCCTTCCTGCTCGCACTGAGCCTCGCCTCTTTGGCCGGTTGCTCTTCGCCGACGGTAATCACGCTGAACGACGGCCGTGAAATCCAGGCAACCGACGAGCCGAAGTACGACGAAGAGTCGGGCTTCTACGAGTTCAAGCAGCTGGACGGTAAAGAAACCCGCATCAACAAAGATCAGGTTCGTACCGTTAAAGAACTGTGATCTCCGCTTGATCGCGGGGTTTGAAAAGACCGCCGCTGAAAGCAAAAGACCCGCCAATCGAGCGGGTCTTTTTTTGCCTGGAATAACCGGGCCACACTGGGCCTGAGCCGCGTTACCAATCCAGTGTGATCCGGCTCTCGAAAACCCTTTCCTCTCCAGTCACCGGATCAATGAAGCGCAGTCCCTGGGCGAGCAGTTTGAGCGGATTGGCGTAGTCGTCCACGGCATCCTTGAGCACGTCGGGGTAGAACGGGTCGTTGCAGATGCCGGCGCCCAGAGCGGCCATGTGCACGCGCAGCTGATGTTTTTTGCCCGTCACCGGGTACAGCGCGTAACGCCAGAGCCCGCCATTTTGTTCGCTGACTTCGACGCGGGTCTCCGTGTTGCTCGGTCCCTCTCCCTCCTGCATGCGGAAGAACGGTTCGCCGTCGACCAGCCGGCTTTTGTGAACGCGCGGGAACGCCATGTCGGGCAGCGCAGGCGCGATCGCTTCGTAGCGCTTTTCAATTCGCCGGGTTGGGAACAGCGCCTGATACGCCGACCGTGTTTGCTTGTTGGCCGAGAACAGCACCAACCCCGCCGTGTGCCGGTCGATGCGGTGCAAGGGCACCAGGTCGGGATTGTCGAGGGTGCGAATCAATCGCCGCAGCAGGGTCTGCTCGACGTACTCGCCCGCCGGGGTGACGGGCAAAAAATGCGGCTTGTCGGCGACCACCAGATGCTCGTCGGCGTACAGGATCGACTCCTGCACCGGGATCGGCGTTTCGTTGGGCACTTCGCGAAAGTAATGGATGCGCAAGCCTTCGCGGTAACTAAGGTCCACCGCGATCGGCTGGCCGTCAGCGTCGAGCACCTTGCCCCGCGCGATGCGGTCCAGCCACTGCTCGCGGCTGATGGCACTGAAGCGCTCGCACAGGCAATCGAGCACCGTCAGCCAAGGCCCGGGCGGCAGATACAACGTGCTGGCTTGACGGTGGGCGGCGGTAAACACAGGTGCGGGCATAAACGGCTCAGAATAAAAAGGGTGATGGCGGCAAGGCTGGCATTATCTACGCCGAAGAATCTTTGCGCGACCGGGCAAATAACAGTTTTGCCGGAAGGCTCTAGCACGCGCCACACCGAAGTGCGCGACGTTATGTCGCACGGAAATCCGGCGCCAGTTGTCTGACAACCACAGGTCAGCGCTGGATGCGCAAATTGATTTGTCCTAAAATGTTTCGAAATCGGCACGCAGGCGCGAATCCGAGCGGACACGAACAGCCTCGTGACCGAAATCGAAAACGCCTGCCAGACCTGAAACTCATAAAAAGAAAGCCCGTCATCGACGGGCTTTTTTCGTTTTCAGGATTTGTACCGCGCATTGAGCGCTGCTGCCGGCCACAGATTTCTTTTCGCAACTTTTGAGGTTACGCCCATGCTGGTTCAATTCTTCCAATGGATCAAACGTCTCTCCACCGGGACTTCATCGCAGAACGATGAAAACTACTCCCAGTCCTTTTCCAACGAAGATCATGACGTGGGTCGCTGGACGTTCATGTCGGTGTTCATCGTGCTGACCCTGAGCCTGTACATCGTCGCCGGCCTGGGCTACTACGCCAAAGTGCACGTCTGGGACGGCATGACCGAGGAGCAGAAAGCCGCCGTCGCTCAAGCCATGGTGGTCGACACGCAATACCTCTGACCCGCAATCTCTGAAGCCGATGCTGAAGCAGGGATTCATGCCCTGATCACGTGTGCTTCAGCCGCTCAGAAACAGCACGACCTGATCGGTGTCGAACGGCCAGTCCAGTTCGGCACCGGTGTCTGCCCGCCTCAGCACGGGAATCCTCAGACCATAGGTTTCGTAGTCCGCCTCGCGCTCGGCGATGTCGACCAGCTCCACCATCAAGCCGTGCTCCACCAGCGGCATCAGTACGGCCTCGGCCACCTCGCACAAATGACACCCCAACGTTCCGAACAGCTGACATTCCGGTGGCATGGCTGGGCCCCTCTGTGGCTGCGATTCCAAGGGTTGGATCGACAAGTCTAGAACCGGCCGCCAATACCGTCGAGTCCGCGCACGCGTCCTGATGTTCTTCGAATCGCCCGCCCACACTGGAGCGCGACGTTCGCCGAGTGCACCGGAACAGCGCAGAACCGCTGCAGACGAAACGGTGGCTCAGTTCACGCGATTGGAATGAACCTTCAGGAATGCGCCATACTCGAAACCCCATATCGTCATCCCCTAAGGAGAAAACCATGGCTCGACCTACAGCAGAAAAAGCCCAGGACATTTTGATGTCTGACTTCCAGACGCTGGTTGCCGATACGGAAAAACTGCTGGCGCACACGGCCTCTCTGGCCGGTGAACAGGCTGACGAGCTGCGTGAGCAGATTCGCGAAAGCCTGCTCCGTGCCCGCGAGACCCTCAAATTGACCGAAGAAACCCTGCGCGCACGGGGCAAGGAAGCGGTCATCGTCACTGAGGACTATGTTCAGAACAATCCATGGCAATCGGTAGGCATCGCAGCTGGCGTCGGCTTCCTGCTGGGCCTGCTGGCCACCCGGCGCTAACGGCCATGACGCAGCCGACAGGTCCAACCGGGACCGAACAATCCTCTTCGCCACGGCGGCTGGGTGCGGCCATTCTGGGGCTGTTGCACACCCATGTCGAACTGTTCGGCATCGAGCTTCAGGAGCAGAAAGCCCGTACCGTCAGGCTGTTACTGTTCGCAGGCCTGGCGCTGGTTTTCGCGTTGCTGCTGCTCATCGGCCTGTCCGCGCTGCTGCTGGTTCTGGTCTGGGACAGCTATCGCCTCTACGGAATCATCGGCTTGTGCGGGTTGTACACCCTGGCGGCATTGTTCTGCGCCATGCGGCTCAAGGCAGCTGTTTTCGATGAGTCCTCACCCTTCCATTCGACCCTGGAAGAACTGGCTAATGACCGCGAGCGACTGATGCCATGAGCACACCTCAATTGCCCCAGACCCACAATCGTCGCGAGCTGCGCAAAGCGCTGATCCGCCTGCGCATGGAGATGCACCGTCAAGAGATCCGTCAGGAATCCTCGCGATTGATGCATCCCCTGCAACGCATGCGCGGCATGGCCTCCGACCTGCCCGGCTCCCTCGGCATCAAGCATGGGCCGCTGTGGGGCGTCGGCGTCGTGACCCTGCTGGGATTTCTCACTGGCAAGGGCACGCGCAGCAAAAAAACCGGCAGCGTCACCCGGCTGATCAAGTTCAGCGCAACCGTTTTGCCGTTGATCAAAATGGCCCTGCAGAACTCGTCCCGCCGTCGCTAAACGCCTTCTGGCTGCATTCTTGCTAACAAACCCCGCCTTGCCCGATATGCGTATCGGGTGAGGCGACGGTGCTTGTCGAACGAGAACCCGCAGCCACTCCCTCGCCAACGCCACCCCACTCAATCGCCACTAAGGAGGCCATGTGTTCGATGGGCAACCCCTCGCCTGTTTTCAGCCGTTCATCGACACCGCGACCGGCCGCATCGCCGGCATCGAAGCCCTGGGCCGCCTGCGCCAGGCGGATGGCAGCCTGCAATCGGTCGGCCCACTTTTTGCGGATCCGCGGCGGCCGGCCGTGCAATTGCGTCGGCTGGACCGGCAGGTTCGCGACAATGCCCTGAGCCGTTTCCATGAGGCGCCCGGCGACTGGTTCCTCAGCCTGAACATCTCCCCGCGCTGGATCAGCCGCCTGCGCCCCGATGAATCGCCACCCAGCCTCAAACAGCTGCAGAGCTATGGGATCACCGCAGAACGGATCGTCTTCGAAATTACCGAGTTGAGCGGCGACGGGCAGCGCCTCAATGAGGTAGTGGCCCGCTACCGCGACGCCGGCGCACGCATCGCCATCGATGATTTCGGCGCCGGCTATTCGCAGCTGGACCGGGTGCTGGCGTTGCAACCCGACATTCTCAAACTGGACATGCGCCTGTTTCAGGCCGCAGCGCGGGGCGGCCCCAGCAGCGATGTGGTCAAGGCCCTCGCGCAGATGGCGGAGAAAACCGGGTGCTGGATCATCGCCGAAGGCGTTGAGACAGAAGCCGAACTGGACTTCGCTCTCGAATGCGGCTCGCGTTATGTCCAGGGCTATCTGTTCGCCCCGGCGCAGCTGAATTTCTTCGCAGCCGATGCGTTCGTCGACCGCTTCGCTGCCCTGCGCGATCGTTACGTGATGAAGAAAGTCGCCGAGCGGGAGCAGCTGATGACCCTGCGCAGGCAACTCACGCAATTGATGTCCCGGCTGCAGCGCTGGGCCGAAGGCAATGCGCCGCTGAGTGATTTGCCCCAGGTCACGGATTTCCCGTGGCTGCTGCGCTTTTATCAGTGCGACCGTCATGGCACTCAGCTCACGCCCAATCTGGAATGGCGCAACGGGGCGTGGACGGCGGACGCCCGGTATCTGGGCCATAACTGGTCCTGGCGCCCCTACTTCTATCACCTGCTCGCCGAGGGATGGCACGAGCGGCGCCTGACGCTGTCGAGCACCTACCGCGACGCCACCAGCAATCAGTATTGCCTAACCGCTGGGCAGTTCTTCGACAACGGCGAGCGTCTGTTGCTGATCGATGTCGACGCGGCCGGGTTTTGACGGTGCTTGCTGGTGTCGTTTCATCGATCTTGTGCTTGCAGCGTGCGGGGCGAACCGGGAAGCTAGCGCGGTAATCACCCGACGGAGTACCGGCCTTGGATTGGCAAACCCTGCTCACCCGCGAGCGCCTTGGCAAGACCCTGCACAGCCCTGAAGAATTGGGGCGCAGCCCGTTCCACAAGGATCACGACCGGATCATTTTCTCCGGGGCCTTTCGCCGTCTCGGCCGCAAGACTCAAGTTCATCCGGTCACCAGCAACGACCACATCCATACGCGCCTGACCCACTCGCTGGAAGTCAGTTGCGTCGGCCGCTCGCTGGGCATGCGCGTCGGCGAAACCCTGCGCAGCGCCCTTCCCGACTGGTGTGACCCCAGCGATCTGGGCATGGTCGTGCAATCGGCCTGCCTGGCCCACGACATCGGCAACCCGCCGTTCGGCCACTCCGGCGAAGACGCCATTCGCAACTGGTTCAAACAGGCCGCCGGCCGTGGCTGGCTGGACGCGATGAGCGAGGTCGAGCGCAATGACTTCCTCAATTTCGAAGGCAATGCCCAGGGCTTCCGCGTCCTGACTCAGCTGGAATACCACCAGTTCGAGGGCGGCACGCGGCTGACCTACGCCACCCTGGGCACCTACCTGAAATACCCGTGGACGGCGCGTCACGCCGACTCGCTGGGCTACAAGAAACACAAGTTCGGTTGCTACCAGAGCGAGCTGCCGATCCTGGAGCAGATCGCCGGCAAACTCGGCCTGCCGCAGATCGAGGACCAACGCTGGGCCCGGCATCCGCTGGTGTACCTGATGGAGGCTGCTGACGACATCTGCTACGCGCTGATCGATCTCGAAGACGGCCTGGAAATGGAGTTGCTCACCTACGACGAAGTAGAGTCGCTGCTGCTGGGTCTGGTGGGCGATGACCTGCCGGAGACCTATCGCCAGTTGGGACCGAATGACTCGCGGCGTCGCAAACTGGCGATTCTGCGGGGCAAAGCCATCGAGCACCTGACCAACGCCGCCGCCCGCGCGTTCGTCGAACAGCAGGACGCGCTGCTGGCCGGCACACTGCACGGTGATCTGGTCGAGCACATGCACGGGCCGGCCAAACGCTGCGTGCTCAACGCCAAGGACATGGCGCGCAAGAAGATCTTTCAGGACAAGCGCAAGACGCTCCACGAAATCGGCGCCTACACCACGCTGGAGATCCTGCTCAATGCGTTCTGCGGCGCGGCACTGGAGCAATTCGGCGGGCATGACCTGTCGTTCAAGAGCCGGCGCATTCTCGATCTGCTCGGCAATAACGCGCCCGACCCGAGCTGGCCGCTGCACACGTCCTTTCTCCGGGTCATCGATTTCATCGCCGGCATGACCGACAGCTACGCCAGCGAAATGGCCCGTGAAATGACCGGGCACTCCAGCCCCGTCTAGCGGCGCCTTTAGCCGTCGCGCCTTTTCGAAGGCGCTGGCAAAAGCCCGAATCCGACCCTGAATCAGGGCCCGGATTCGGGCTTTTCTCGTTGGGCCTTCAGGCAATCCAACAGCAACTTCGGATATTTCCTACACAACCGTCGGAATGCCCTTATCGCTGGTCGTACATCCCTGCCGAATAATCCGCGCCATTCCGAGCCTTGGGACAACTCGACCCATTACCTCCCGAAGACACCGCTCGCCCTGCGAGCGCGCCGCCAGCCCGCCTTCAAACAGCGGCGCTCACTTCCCCTACGTCTGGAACCGCCGATGTTCACTAAAGATTTCCGAATCCTGCTGGTAGAGGATCATCCGTTTCAACTGATCGCCTTGCAGATCCTGCTGAACAACCATGGCCTGTACCGCATCACGCCGGCGCTCAATGCCAGCGAAGCACTCGGCGCCATGGAGCGCAGCGCCGAACCCTATGACCTCCTGCTCTGCGACCAGCGTCTGCCCGGTATGTGCGGCCTGGAGCTGATACAGACGGCGAACCAGCGCGGCTTGATCCAGCGTGCCGTCCTGCTCAGCGGCCTCGATGCCGATCCGCTGGCCACCCTTGAGTCGGAAGCCAAAGCGATGGGCCTGCCATTGCTGGGGTGCCTGAGCAAACCGCTCAACACCCTGGAGCTGATCAGTCTGCTGTCCACACCCGCGTAATGTTCGCTTGCAGGCCGGTCTTTCCCTGTCTGTGTCAGCACTCATCCAGGCCAATGCCGAGTGCGCATTTCTGATGTGCCGTTGATATCCGGCAAGCGACGTATTTAAAAATGTAGGCACAGTTTCGCGAATGTGTAGGGTTATTCCGATTCGAAATAAACACGTGCGTTTAAATGCATTTAATTCAAGGGTAACTGCAGTTACGTATTAAACATTCATGACCGCTGCGTGCATCCATGTACGCACATACGCTTATTTCTGTAGGAACATTCCTATATAGCGCTTCGGGCATGATCTCCTTATGTGCGCCTTGAACATCTGAGATAAGGTGCGCGCTTTCTTGCCACCCGTTATGGATTCATCATGAACTCAATTTTTATTATCGACGACCACCCGGTCATACGCATGGCCATACGTATGCTTCTGGAAAACGAAAATTACGAGGTGGTCGGAGAGACCGACAACGGCGTCGACGCCATGCAGATGGTCCGTGAATGCATGCCCGACCTGATCATCCTCGACATCAGCATCCCCAAGCTGGACGGGCTCGAAGTCCTCGCCCGCTTCAACGCCATGAACCTGCCCTCGAAGATTCTCGTACTCACCGCTCAGGCGCCGAGCCTGTTCGCCATCCGATGCATGCAGTCGGGGGCCTCGGGTTATGTGTGCAAGCAGGAAGACCTCAGCGAACTTGTCAGCTCGGTAAAAGCGGTATTATCCGGCTACAATTACTTTCCCAGTCAGGCCCTTGCCGCGTCGATCAAAAAAGAGGGTGACCCCAACGAGCTTGAGCGCTTCAAACTCGTCAATGACCGTGAACTGATGGTGTTGCAACTGTTTGCCCAGGGGCGGACAAACAAGGAAATCGCCAAAGGCATGTTCCTCAGCAACAAAACGGTCAGCACTTACAAAACCCGATTGATGCAAAAACTCAAGGCCAAGACTCTGGTAGAACTTATCGAGATGGCAAAACGCAATTCGCTAGTGTGAGAGACAGGATGCCAAAGGCGTTAAAGGACTATTGGATAGCAGCCGTGATGGTCTGTGTGGGCTTCGATACCCAGGCAGATCCCCTGGCACCGGAACGCTACACGCTGCTCAGCCGCTCCAACCCTGCGCACATGGACGTGACGCTGGAGCGCGCCCAGTGGCAATGGGTGCGCAACAAGCGCGAACTGGTGGTCGGCACCTCCGCGCCGGACTACCCGCCTTTCGACATGACCCTGACCGGGCACGACTACGAAGGCTTTACCGCTGATTACGTCGGCATTCTCGGGCGCGTACTCGACCTGCCGGTCAAAGTCCTGCGTTTCGCCAGCCGCGACGAGGCGGTGCAGGCGCTGAGCAAAGGCGAAATCGACCTGCTGGGCAGCGCCAATGGCTATGAAGCGGCGTCACGCGGGATCGTGCTGTCCACGCCCTACGCCGTTGATCAGCCCGTGCTGGTGACCCGCGCGGGAGAAACCCGACCTTTGAGCGGCGACCTCAACGGTTTGCGCCTGAGCATGGTTTATCACTACCTGCCGCCGGAGGAAATCGCCTCGCTGTATCCCAAGGCGCGCCTGCAGACCTTCCCCTCCTTCCAGAGTGCGATCAACGCCGTGGCCTTCAACCAGGCTGACGTGTTTCTGGGGGACACGATTTCCACTCACTACGTGATCAACAAGGGCTATCTGAACAACGTGCAGATGGCCAATTTCGGCAAGCACGAGGCAAACGGTTTCAGCTTCGCGGTGGAGGCGTCCAACCCGGTACTGCTGGACATCGTCAATCGGGTGCTCAAGGGCATTCCGGTGGAAGAGCGCATCGCCATTTCCAAACGCTGGGGCGCCGGCAGCGACCTGATGCTGACCGACCAGAAGCTGCAGCTCAATCAACGGGAAGAACGCTGGATCGCCCAGCACCCGATCGTTCGCGTGGTGTTCAACGAAGCCTACGCGCCGCTGACGTTCTTTGATGCGGCCGGCAATTTCAGCGGCGTCACCGCTGATTTACTCGAACTCATCCGCCTGCGCACCGGGCTCACCTTTAAAGTCAGCCATGCCGCCAGCATGAACGACATGACCAATCAGTTGAGCCAGGGCCAGGCCGACCTGATCGGCGCGATGATCCCCAGCGAAGAGCGCCAGAACCGCTTCAATTTCAGCCGCCCCTACATGGACAACGTGTTCGTGCTGGTCACGCGCAAGGAAACCTCGGCGCCCTCCAATCTCGATCAGCTGGACGGCAAGCGGGTGGCGCTGGCCCTCAGCAGCCCGATCCTGCCCTTCCTGCGCGACCACCACCCGGGCATTTATCCGGTGGAGGTCGACAACCCGGCGCAAGCCCTGGACATGCTCGCCCACGGCCGGGCAGAGGGCGCCATCACGTCGCTGTTCAGCGCGAGTTATTTCCTGTCCTCCCGGGCGTTGAACGACACGCTGCAGATGCGCGTGACGGTCGGGCAGGAACCGGCGCGCATTGCCATGGCCACGTCCCGCAATGCCACCGAGCTGACCTCGATTCTTGACAAGGCGCTGTCGAGCATCGCCCCGGAAGACCTGGCCGCGATCAACAATCGCTGGCGCACCTATACCCCGCCAAGCAGCGGCGCGTGGCACGACTATGAGCTGTTGATCTATCAAATCATCGGCGGCGCCAGCCTGCTGCTGCTGGGTTCGCTGGCCTGGAATGCCTGGATGCGCCGGCAGATCAAACAGCGCGAGCGAGCCGAGCGGGCGCTCAACGACCAGTTCGAATTCATGAGCGCGCTGGTCAATGGCACGCCTCATCCGATCTACGTCCGCGACCGCGACGGCCTGCTGCAAATGTGCAATGAAAGCTACCTCGCCGCCTTCGCCGCGCGGCGCGAGGAGGTGATCGGCGAAAGCATTCTGGACGGCATATTGAGCGACACTGAAGAGGCCTTGGGCTACGTCGAGGATTACAAGCGTGTCATGGCCGAAAACGAGCCGCTGATTCTGGATCGCTCGCTGCACATCGGCGGCCGCGAGCTGACGATCTACCACTGGATCCTGCCGTTCCGCGATTCCCTCGGCAAAGTGCAAGGCATCATTGGCGGCTGGATCGACATCAGCGAACGGCGGCAATTGATCGAGCAGCTGCAGACGGCCAAGGAGCTGGCGGACGATGCCAACCGCGCCAAAAGCACCTTTCTGGCGACCATGAGCCATGAGATCCGCACGCCCATGAACGCGGTCATCGGCATGCTCGAGCTGGCCCTGAAGCGTGCCGACCACGGCCATCTGGACCGCCCGGCCATTGAAGTGGCCTACAGCTCGGCGAAGGATTTGCTGGAGCTGATCGGCGATATTCTCGACATCGCACGCATCGAGTCCGGCCGATTGAGCCTAAGCCCCGAGCGCGCCAATCTGCGCCAACTGGTCGAATCCGTGGTGCGGGTGTTCGACGGCCTGGCCCGGCAAAAAAGCCTCACGCTGGCCCTGGATCTGGACGCGCGAACCAACACGGACGTGCTGATCGACCCGCTGCGTTTCAAGCAGATCCTTTCCAATCTCATCAGCAATGCCATCAAATTCACCGAAATGGGTCAGGTCAAGATCAGCCTACAGACCGAAGCCGGCCGCAGCCCGCAGCAAATGCGCGTGCAGGTGGTGATTCACGACAGCGGCATCGGGATCACCGAGCAGGACCAGCAGCGGTTGTTTGCGCCCTTCGCCCAGGTCGATCAATCAGGGCAGCTGGCGCGCACTGGCGCAGGGCTGGGTCTGGTGATCTGTCGCAGTCTGTGCGAAATGATGGGCGGAAACCTGACGCTGAGCAGCCGTCCCGGGGATGGCACGCGAATCGAGATGACCTTCGAATTCACTACCCTGGAGCCGCTCGATGCGAAAAGCATTGCCCGCGAGGCGGCGCCCCACGCATCGGGCCAGCTGCACATTCTGATCGTCGACGATCACCCGGCCAACCGCCTGCTGCTGTTCGAGCAACTGTGCTTTCTCGGGCACCGTTGCGACATGGCGCTTCAGGGCGCCGAGGCTCTGGAGCGCTGGCTTGGGGAGCGTTTCGATCTGGTAATCGCCGACTGCAACATGCCGGTCATGAACGGCTACGACCTGACGCGGGCCATCCGCCAGCTGGAGCAAACCGAGGCACGTCCGCGCTGCACCGTGCTGGGCTACACCGCCAATGCGCAGCCGGAGGAAAAGCAACGCTGCCGTGATGCCGGCATGGATGATTGCCTGTTCAAACCCATCAGCCTGACCGCGCTGAACGACCGCTTGAGCAAGATCATGCCGCTGCGAGCTTCGCCTGCGTCGGGCGTGCTGCCCGCCGTGCCCGTTCAGCCGCCCCAGGCGGTGTTCGACCCGCACACCATCGAAGCGCTGACCGGCGGCAGGGCCGACATGAACGAGCGGTTGCTCGCTCAACTCATCACCAGCATTCGTCAGGACCGCGCCGAGCTGAACGCGACCACGCGCCCGGAGCAGCTGAAAGACATCGGCCACAAGGTGCGCGGCGCCGCGAACATCATTTCCGCAACGGCTGTCATCGAGGGCTGCGAAGCGCTGGAAGCGGCCTGCGAGGCCGAAGCGCCGGCCGCCACTATCGGCGAGCGGCAGTCAGCCCTTTATGAGGCGATGGGCGCGCTGGAGCAGGCGTTGGTGTCTTATCGCGGGAAAGCGCTCGTGCCCCAGGCGGGACCGCAGACATGAAGCTGATGCCGATGACCGCCGCTGATTTTCAGGCATTTGCTGCCCGCTCGGTGGGCGGGTATGCCCGGGATATCGCGCGCACCTACGGATTGTCTGAGGCGCCGGCCGTCGAAAGCGCCAGCGCTGACTTCAACGACCTGTTGGCGGAGGGTCTGGACACCGAGGGGCATTGGTTCTACTGCCTATGCATCGACGAAGGCGTTGAGGTGGGCAGCCTGTGGGTAGGCGTCGTGGAGGACCCGCCGTTGCCAGCCAGGCTGTTCATCTACGACCTGGAGATTCATCAGGCCTTCCGACGTCAGGGCTTGAGCCGGCAGGCACTGAGCGCCGTCGAAGCGTGGGCCATCGAGCGCGGTATCCGGCGTCTGGAGCTCAACGTATTTGCAGACAACCATGGGGCGCGGAGGATGTACGAAACGTCGGGGATGGCTGTCTGTGAAATGACCATGGGCAAGGACTTATAGCCGCCGATGTGTGCCCCGTTCAGACCGGCCCGGTAGCAGAATCGACGCTGCCGTAGGGCGCCAGGTGCTCGCTCAGGTATTTCAGCAGAATGCTCACTTTCGGCAGCGCCTCTCGGGTTTTCAGCCAGACCAGATTCATCGGCAGTCCATCGGTGGCAAGCTCCGGCAGCACTTCAACCAGCCGTCCTTCGTTGAGGTGGGTCTGCACCAGCCAGGTCGGCAATTGCGCGATGCCATGCCCGGCCAGCGTGGCCGATACTTCGCCCTCCCCGTCGCCGACGGCAATGCGCGGATGAATGACGCGCCGCTCCTGATCCCCCGGCACGCGCCCGCGAAAATACCAGGGCCCGACCTGCCCGTCGGACTGGCCGTAGGCGATGCAATGATGATGCTCAAGATCGGCGTCCGTCTCGGGCCGACCGTGCTCGGCGATGTAACTCGGCGCGGCGCAGAACACCAGTCGCTGAGCGCCGATGAAACGATGCCCCAACCCCGCCGCCCATGCATCGCGCCCGCCGATTCTGACCACAATATCGATGCCTTCATGCACCGGGTCGATGAACCGGTCTGAGAACGAAATGTGCGGCTGCAGCAGCGGGTATTCCCTGACGAAATTAAGGATCAGCGGCAACACGTGGAGACGTCCGTAGGAGGCCGGCAAATCGATCCGCACCCGGCCATGGGGCTCATGCCGCTCCGATGCGAGGGCCAGCTCGGCTTCTTCGAGATCAGCCAGCACGCCGCTGCAGGTGGCGTAGAACTTCACACCGGCTTCGGTGAGGGCCAGGCGGCGCGTGGTGCGATTGAACAGGCGCTGGCCCAATCGCTGCTCCAGGCGGGCGATGCTTTTGCTGACCGCCGATGCTGTCAGGTTCAGCTTCAATGCGGCGTTGGCGAAGCTGCCGAAATCGGCCACGGCCACAAATACATCAATGCCCTTGAGACGCTCGGATGAGAACACGGCGATTACCATTGCTGAACTGAGTTCGCGATAGTAAGTCATTTATGTCGCGGATGAGAACTCACATCTCCAATAGGCTATGGCAACGTCCATTGGAGCTTCTTCTATGCAACCTTCACATTCCGCAACGGCCTCTGCGCCGGATGCCTCGTCTCGATCAGGGATACAAATCCTGATCATGGCGATCGCTGCATTCATCATCGTCACCACTGAATTCCTCATCGTCGGCCTGCTTCCGGCCATGGCCAAGGACTTGGGCGTGTCGATCGCCGTGGCTGGCCAGGTGGTGACACTGTTCGCCTTTACCGTGATGTTGTGCGGGCCGTTCCTCACGGCAAAACTGGCCGGCGTCGAGCGCAAGAAACTCTTCACCATCATCCTGCTGGTGTTCGCCGCTTCCAACGTGCTGGCGGCGCTGTCCACCAATATCTGGGTCATGGCCCTCGCGCGCTTCATTCCGGCGTTGGGCCTGCCTGTGTTCTGGGGCACCGCCAGCGAAACTGCCGGGCAACTGGCAGCACCCGGCAAATCGGGTCAGGCGGTGTCGCGGGTCTACCTGGGCATTTCCGCCGCCCTGGTGTTCGGTGTGCCGTTGGGCACCGTCGCCGCCGACACCCTCGGCTGGCGCGGCAGCTTCTGGGTCCTGGCCGTCATCTCGCTGGTGATCGCCATCCTGATGCAGTTGTGCATGCCGACCTTGCCTTCCTCCCCTGCCAAGCACGGTGAGAAGCAGACCGACATCCTGAAACAGCCGCGCTTCCTCGCCCACGTGTTGCTGTCGGTGCTCGCGTTCACCGCGATGTTCACGGCTTACACCTACCTGGCCGATATCCTCCAGACCCTGGCCGGCGTTCCGACCAATCAGGTCGGCTGGTGGCTGATGGGCTTCGGCGCGGTCGGCATGATCGGCAACCAATGGGGCGGAAAGTTGGTCGATCGCAGCCCGCTGGGCGCGATGGTGCTGTTCCTGGTGATTCTGAGTATCGGCATGGCCGCCGCCATTCCATTGGCCACGGACCATATCTGGCTGATCGCCGCGCTGGTCTTGTGGGGCGTTGCGTACACCGCACTGTTTCCGGTGTGCCAGGTGCGCGTGATGCAGGCCGGTGCCAAGGCTCAGGCACTGGCGGCGACCATGAACATTTCGGCGGCCAACGCCGGCATTGGCTTGGGTGCGATTTTTGGCGGGTTGGGTATTGGCCACCTCGGACTGGGGTCGCTGGGCTGGATCGCGACCGGGATCGCCGCCCTGGCGATTGTGGTTGCGCTGTTGATGATGCGTAAGCGTTAAGGACTCGGTCTGGCAGTCAAGCGATGTTGGGCTGCTGCCTTGCCAGGCAGAACACGCAGCGTCGGGATGCCGTTTTTTGAGCGCGGCATCCCGCCTCTGCAAATCTGCAAATAAGAAGAACCGGTTACTCAAGCGCCAACGCTTTCCCTTCCCGCGCCGCCAGAATGCGCGGCAGATTGTCTTCGATCCAGGTGGTCAGCCCGTCCATCTGCAGGGCGACCTCCTCGCCCATCGCCGTCAGACGGTATTCGACGTGGGGCGGCACCACCGGCAGCGCCGTGCGGTCGACAAACCCGTCCTGTTCCAGGCTCTGCAGCGTCTGCGACAGCATCTTTTCGCTGACGCCGCCGATCTTGCGCCGCAGTTCGCTGAACCGGTGCATGCCGTCCAGCAATACCACCAGCACCAGCACGCCCCAGCGGCTGCACACATGATTGAGGATTTCCCGCGACGGGCAGTCACGGGCCAGCACCTCTCCGGTACGAATTCGCTCGAGCAGTGAGACGGAGCCTACAGAGGGCGAAGCAATATCGTTCATGACACTTACCTTTTCGTACGTACTTACGAAAGGTTAGCACGGTGACTATGCTGATCGCTCAATCAACTTCGTTCGGGAATCATCATGATCGTCATCACCGGTGCATCAGGTCAGCTGGGCCGCCTCGTCATCGCTCAACTGCTCGAAACCGTTCCTGCCTCGCAGATCGTCGCAGCGGCCCGTGATCCGGGAAAAGTGGCTGACCTCGCCGCCAGGGGCGTGCAGGTTCGCCAGGCCGATTACGCGCAGCCGACCACTCTGGACCAGGCCTTTGCAGGCGCCGAGAAAGTCCTGCTGATCTCATCCAGTGAAGTGGGCCAGCGGGTCGCTCAGCATCAGGCGGTGATCGACGCGGCCAAACGCGCGGGCGTGAAACTGCTGGGTTACACCAGCGTGCTCCACGCCGATACCTCGGCGCTGGGCCTGGCCGAAGAACACAAGCAGACCGAGGCGGCCCTGGCGCAATCCGGCGTTCCGGCGGTGGTGCTGCGCAATGGCTGGTACCACGAAAACTACACGGCCGGCGTTGCCCACGCGGTAGAGAACGGCGCCCATTACGGCAGCGCGGGTGATGGCCGGATCAGCTCTGCCGCCCGGGCAGACTACGCAGCGGCAGCGGCCGTCATGCTGACATCCACTGAGGATCAGGCGGGCAAGGTCTACGAGCTGGCCGGCGACGAGTCCTACACGCTGAAGGAATTTGCCGCTCAAATAGCGCAGCAATCCGGCAAGCCTGTCGTCTACACCGATCTTCCCGAGGCCGATTACAAGGCTGCGTTGCTGCACGCCGGGCTGCCGGAATTCGTCGCCGAGTTGCTCGCCAACTCCGATGCCGCTGCGGCCAAGGGTGCCCTGTTCGACGACACTCGCCAGTTGAGCCGCCTGATTGGCCGGCCGACCGCACCGCTGTCGGCGAGCATTGCTGAAGCGCTGCCCCGGTAACCTTCGCTGCCGCCTCGCAGCTGCACGCGGGCGGCGCGCCAGCACGGGCACTGAATGATTTGCGCCCCCCAGGGTCGAAACCAATGACAGCGCACCACGCGCTGGCCAAGGAGTTTCGAATGAACAGCAAATCGCTCATTGCCGGTCTGGCGATTCTGGGTAGCGTTTCCGTTGCAAGTTTCACGGTCCAGGCCGCCAACGCAACGGAGCCGACCATTCAACCTTCCCGAGACAATATGCGGGAGCTCGAAGTCGGCAGCCGTTCGCCGCAGGAATTCCAGCGTCCGGACGCCGCGATCAAGGACTGGAAAGCCAAGGGCCTGGAAGAACCGGCCAAAATGAGCCAGTGGACGCGCATCCACGACAAATACGTCGAAGTGCAGACCACCAACGGCCAGATCACCAAGATTGTCCCGATCGAAAAATAAATCGGGCCACTGACCCAGCGCGTCGGGTCCATGTGGCGCGCACCAGGTGAAAGAACCTATACGGACGACCAAAGGAATTCCCATGAACATCAAAAAACTGATGGCTTGCGCGGCAGTGGTCACTTGTCTGAGCGGCACCAGCTTCGCGGCGATGGCGCAAACCCCTGCAACCAAAAGCGTTCAGGCGGAACACACCAATGAACAGTACAAGGTCGGCGACACCACCCATGACCTGTACAAAGACGAGCGCGTCGGCGTCAAGGACTGGCAAGGCAAGGGCCTGACCGCGCCCAAAGAAGGCACGCAATGGGTACTAATCAGCGATAAATATGCGCTCATCAACATGGAAGACGGCAAGGTCCTCGACATCGCGCCGGGCAATCTCAAACCGCTGAAAAAGTGATTACCGACGTACCGCCCACTGTGCCTGACCCCCGTCGGGCACTCTCCCGCCTTCCCCCTCCTCCAAATGCTCGCCACTCCTTGCCACGGCTGACAAGAAAGGTTGCACCCTAACGATTGCGCCCTCTACTCTGCGGCTCTTGTCTGTTGCGCCATAGGCCCAGGTTCGATGTCTTCCGTCTTGAATGTCTTGCTGCCCATCTTCGCCCTCATTCTGGTGGGCTACCTCTGTCGCCGCACCAACCGCCTCGGACCGACCGCCGCCTCTGAAATCAACCGAATGGTGGTCTGGCTGTGTTTGCCGGCACTGCTGTTCACCGCCACTGCCCACGCCACCTGGGCGCAGATCTGGCACCCGGGTTTCGTGCTGACCTTCACCCTGTCGACTATGGCGATGTTCGTTATTACCCTGCTGCTGCGGCGCCGGAAGGCCGGCCATTTCGCCGATGCCAGCATCGACGCCCTCAGCGCCTCCTACGCCAACACCGGCTACATCGGCATTCCGCTGTGCGTCATGGTGCTGGGGCAGGACGGCCTGGAGCCGGCGCTCATCGCCTCGTTGCTGGTGGTCTGCGTGGTGTTCGGCATTGCCCTGGTGTGCATCGAAATCGGCCTGCAAAGCGAGGCACGGGTGCACCGCATCGTGCTCAAAGTGCTGCTGGCACTGGCGAAAAACCCGCTGGTGGTCTCGCCGATACTGGGCGCCTGCTGGGCGTCCACCGGCATGGCATTGCCGGGCGCGCTGGATAAATTCCTCAGCCTGCTGGGTGCCGCGACGACGCCCTGCGCGCTGATTTCTCTGGGCCTGTTTCTCGCTCAGAAACAGCAAGGCCCGTGTGAGGGCACGACGCTGCTGGTGCTGATCAAGCTGATTGCTCACCCGCTGCTGACCTGGTTTCTGGCCTTTCGGGTCTTTCACCTGCCTCCGCTGTGGGCCAACTCTGCCCTGCTGTTGAGCGCTCTGCCCACCGGCACCGGGCCGTTCATGCTGGCCGAGTACTACAAGCGCGAGGCGTCGGTGGTGTCGAGCACGATTCTGATCTCGACGCTGGGCTCGCTGGTGACGCTGTCGCTGTGCATTTACTACATCAACGGTTGACGGGCTGGCGTCAGGGATGAGCTCGGGCATACATTCAGGCACTAGATGGGTGCGTCGCAATGAACAAGCTGGATTTGCTGAAAACCTTCGTCAGGGTCGCCGAGCTGTCGAGCTTCACCCACGCCGGCGACGCCTTGGGCCTGCCGCGCTCGACGGTGTCGGAGCATGTGCGCAGCCTCGAAGAACTGCTCGGCGCACGACTGCTCCTGCGCACCACGCGCAAGGTGCAGGTGACCCCCGATGGCCAGGCGCTGTATGAGCGCAGCAAGGATGTGCTCAGTCAGATGGACGAGCTGGAGGGCCTGTTCCGCCAGGACAACTCGGCGCTCAGCGGACGGCTGCGGGTGGACATGCCCACCGCCATTGCCCGGCGCCTGGTGATGCCACGGCTGGGTGAATTCCTTGAGCGGCACCCGCTGATCGAGCTTGAAATCAGCAGCACCGACCGGCGCGTTGATCTGGTCCGCGAGGGCTTTGATTGCGTGCTGCGCATTGGCGCCCTGCCGGACACGCCGCTGATCGCACGCAACGTCGGCCTGTTCGGGATGATCAACTGCGTCAGCGAGAGCTATGCCGAGCGGTTCGGGATTCCGCAGAATCTGGAAGACCTGCAGCAGCATCGGCTCATCAACTACGCACCGGCTTTCGGCGCTGCCGAATCGTTATTCGAGTATTGCCGCGAGGGCAAGGATTTCCATGTGTCGATGCCCTGCAGTGTGACGGTGAACAACATTGAAGCCTACGAGGCGGCGTGTGTCGGCGGGCTGGGGATCATCCAGATTCCGCGCCTGGCTGACGCTTACCAGCAGCAACGCGGCGCCTTGATCGAAATCCTCCCCGAGTACCGGCCAACGGCGATGCCGGTGTCACTGCTCTACGCCCATCGCCGCCATCTGCCCCAGCGGTGCCGGGTGTTCATGGATTGGCTGGAGCAATTGCTGGGGGAATATGGGGTGATGTCGAAGGGCTCGCGAGGGCGGCGTTAACAGGCTGGTAGGACCGGCTTTAGCCGGGAACGCATCGGCGAAGACTCCGCAAAAATGATGTCGTTTGCACAGGCCTCTTCCCGGCTAAAGCCGGTCCCACAGGGATCGCGTTGATCCAGCGGGCCGGTTAAGCCTCTCCTGCCTGCCATCACTTCAACGCCGCGACCACCGCATCGAAGAAGGCCATCGGGTCGATGGGCTCTTTGTCCACCGGCTTGGGCTGCGCGCCGAAGGTGACGATCACCACATTGTTGGCCGGGTTAACGTAAATGTTCTGTCCCTGGATGCCGACTGCGGAATAGGCGCCGTCCTTCACAGAGGGTGCGGTCCAGGCCGTCCACCACATATAACCGTAATCCAGACTCTTGCCGCCCTTGAGGGTGGTCGGCAGCGTCGCCTCCCTGACCCAGCCATCGGGCAGGATCGAAGTGCCGTTGATCTTGCCATCGTTCATGAAGAACAGGCCGAAGCGCCCGTAATCCCGCAGGGTGGCGCTGATGCCGCTGCCGCCGATCTCCACGCCGTCAGGAGAGTCCAGCCACCAGGTCGCGTCGCTTTCCATGCCGAACGGCTGCCAGATCTTCTTCGACAGGTACTCGGCCAGCGGCATCTTCACCGCGCCCCGCACAATCTCGCCGAGGACCTGGGTTTCGCCGGTGCTGTAATTGTTCACCGTGCCGGGTTCCGCTGCGCGCGGCAGGCTCGCCATCAGCGCCATGGCCGAATGGGGCTGCTGGGAAATCTGCGCCTTGAGCAACGCCCGCCGATCCGACGCCGGATCGGTGTAGGTTTCGTTCCACTTCACCCCCGAGGACATCATCAGCACGTTGCGCACGGTCACCCCGTCGTAGGCGCTGCCTTTGAGGGCCGGCACGTAATCGACCACCTGGGCGTCAAGCCCCTTGATCAGGCCATCCTTGATTGCCGCCGCGGTCAGGGTCGAGGTGATGGATTTGGCCATCGACATCGACATCCAGCGGGTTTTCTCGGTGTTGCCGCGCTGATAGGTCTCGAAGACGATCTTGCCGTCCTTGATCACCAGCATCGCGGTAATACTGTCCAGCGCCACGAAGTCGTACAGGTCGTACTTTTTGCCCTCGACGGTGAAGCGCACGTTGGGCAGTTGTCGGTCCGACTTCGGCAGTGCATAGGGATGATCGCCCGCCTGGATGGTGTGGGTGGGAAACAGCCGGCCGATATTGCGATAGGTGCTGACCGCCAGGTCCGGGAGCATGGCGCCGTCGTAGATCTGCTCGACCGTGCCGATGGGTTCCTGGGCGTGGGGGTAGTCGTCTGCACAAGCAGTGGAAACAAGTACGGCAGCGAGCAGACCGAGGGACAGGGTCAGCGGCCGGTTGAAAGCGGCGGGACGGGAGACGGGTGAGTGCATGACGTATCCTTTTTTTTGTCGTCGATGGACGCTGAATTTCCGGCTAAAACCGGTCCGACTGAAAGAACGTGCGCGCTTGAACCATAGCCCACTCACCGGTATTGCACCGGGTGAACAGTTCAGTGGTTTCATACCCTGACGTCTGCGATTGCACACCTGACCGAATCGAAGGCAAAAAAAACCACCGCACGAAGGCGGTGGTTTTTCAGGCTTGCAGGACGCGTCGAATCAGACTTTGACGATCCAGCCCGCCGGGCCTTCGATGTCGCCGTACTGAATGCCGGTCAGCTCTTTGTACAGGCGCTGGGTCACGGGACCGACGTCGGTTTCGCTGTGGAACACGTGCAGCTTGTCTTTGTAGCTGATGCCGCCGATCGGGGTGATCACCGCCGCAGTGCCGCACGCGCCGGCTTCCTTGAACAGGTCGAGCTTGTCGATGAACACCTCGCCTTCGATGACCTTCAGGCCCAGGCGGCTCTGCGCCAGTTCGAGCAATGACAGGCGAGTAATGCCTGGCAGCACCGACGGCGATTTCGGCGTGATGAACTCGTCGTCGTGGGTAATCCCGAAGAAGTTGGCCGAGCCGACCTCTTCGATCTTGCTGTGGGTCAGCGGATCGAGGTAGATGGCGTCGGCGAAGTTGGCTTTCTTGGCCTCACTGCCCGGCATCATGCTCGCGGCATAGTTACCGCCGACTTTCGCAGCGCCGGTGCCTTGTGGCGCGGCGCGGTCGTAGCTGGAGATCACGAAGTTGTGGGGTTTCATGCCGCCCTTGAAGTACGGGCCAACCGGGATGCAGAACACCGAGAAGATGAACTCGGGCGCAGCGCGCACGCCGATGTTGTCGCCGACGCCGATCACGAACGGGCGCAGATACAGCGCACCGCCGGTGCCGTATGGCGGGATGAAACGCTCGTTGGCGCGAACCACTTGCTTGCACGCTTCGATGAACTGCTCGGTCGGCACGTGGGGCATCAGCAGGCGGCTGCAACTGCGCTGCATGCGCGCGGCGTTCTGGTCGGGGCGGAACAGGTTGATCGAGCCGTCTTTGGCGCGATAGGCCTTGAGGCCTTCGAAGCATTGCTGGCCGTAATGCAGCGCGGTCGAGCCTTCGCTGATGTGCAGCACGTTGTCTTCGGTCAGGGTGCCTTGGTCCCACTCGCCATCGCGCCAGTGTGCCAGGTAGCGTTTGTCTGTCTTGATGTAGTCGAAGCCAAGCTTGTCCCAGTTAATGCTGTCGTTACCCATGACACCCTCTATGTCCAGGCCAGCTCGGCCGGGAGTGTCCGGCGTCTGGCGTTTCATCGATAAGGCCCGGAGCAGGACGCAACCCGTTCCGGTGTGTCGCCATATTACTGATTTTTCTCCCTGCAAACCGCCTCGGCGGCCGATGAGCTGAAAAAGATCCGCCGCTAGCGTGCCTGTGCGCGCCGGTTTGTGCCGTCTGTAGCAAAACCGCCCAGAGGCGCGTGCAGTTTCGCCAATGTTGCCTAAGGTGTGTAAATCGTCTGAGACAGGAGCAGCACCCATGGGTATCGATCAGTTGTTCGCCGATTTGAGCAGTCTTCCCAGCATTCCCAAGGTGGCGCAGGACCTGATCAAACAGTTCGACAGCCCGTCGTCGGACCTGGGCAGCATCGCCGGCAACATCGAAAAGGACCCGGTGATCGCGGCGAAAATTCTGCGGCTGGCCAACTCCGCGCGTTTTCGCGGTGCGCGGGAGTCGTCGAGCATCGAGGACGCGGCCATGCGTCTGGGCTTCAACACCCTGCGCACATTGGTGCTGGCCTCCGCAGTCACCGGCGCGTTCAAGGCAGGGCCAAGTTTTGACCTGAAGGGCTTCTGGCTGAAGAGCTTTCAAGTGGCCGGGATCTGCCGCTTGCTGGCGAAACAGTCCGGCGCCGATGCCGAAATCGCCTTCACCTGTGGGGTCATGCACGACATCGGCGAGCTGCTGATCCAGACCGGCGCACCCGCCGTTGCCGAGCGCATCAACAGCGTAACCAAGACCGGCACCACCGGGCGTGCGGCGATTGAAACCTTGCAATTGGGCTTTGGTTACCCGGAAGTCGGCGCGGAACTGGCCCGGCGCTGGGGATTGCCGGAGGTCATCCAGAATGCCATCGCTTATCAGGCGCGGCCCATGCAGGCACCGGGGGACGCGACCCAGCCACGGATTGTTGCCCAGGCATTGACCATTTCCGCTGCGCTGGAAAATCACGGCGGCGCCACGGCGCAGGCGAAGCAGGAAGTGGATGGGCCATTGCTGGAGGGGGTCGATCTGGATGCGGTGTTCGCGGCGCTGCCGAAGGTGTTGGAGGACGACAAAGCGTTTGCGGAGTTGTTGAGTTAGGGAAAGCGGTCATGCTCTGAAATGGATGGCGCCTGAACCGACCCCTTCCCGGCTGAAGCCGGTCCTACAAATTGATCTCGGTCCCACTGACACAACACGGTCACTCGTAGGACTGGCTTCAGCCGGGAAAACGTTAGGCGTCACGCTGCAAAATTGAGGGTGCTTACCGAGGCCCCTTCCCGGCTGAAGCCTGTCCCACTAGTATCAGCGCACAGCCGCTCTTGAGAACCTGTGCATGCCTGATGTTCCTGACACCCACGTCGACACCCTGCTGCACTGGATGCACGACCGCTCGTTCCTCGTGCTGACCGGCGCCGGGATCAGTACGTCGTCCGGTATCCCGGATTACCGCGACAGCGAGGGCGTGCGACGGGGTCGGCAGCCGATGATGTTTCAGGAATTCCTCAATGCGCCCGAGGCCCGACGTCGCTACTGGGCCCGGGCAATGCTCGGCTGGCCCCGGGTTCGCGCCGCGCTACCCAATCCGGCCCACGAAGCGATTGCCCGCTTGCAGCAACACGATCTCATCAGCGGGGTGATCACTCAGAACGTCGATACCTTGCACGATCAGGCCGGCAGTCATGACGTCGTGGAATTGCACGGCAGTCTGCACTGGGTGCTTTGCCTGGACTGCCACCACCGCACCGAACGCGACATCATTCAGTTGACCCTGATCGAGCAAAACCCGTATCTGGCAGGCGTCGATGCGGTGCAGGCGCCGGATGGCGACACTTTGCTGGACCCCGCCTTCGAAGAACGCTTCCAGGTGCCGCACTGCCCCCACTGCGGCGGCGAGCGAATGAAGCCGGACGTGGTGTTTTTCGGTGAAAACGTGGCGCCACCCACGGCGGCCAAGGCCATGCATCGGGTGGAAGAAGCCCAGGGACTGCTGGTGGTGGGGTCGTCGCTGATGGCGTTCTCCGCCTTCCGCCTGTGCCGCGCGATGAAGGATCAGGGCAAACCGCTGATCGCCATCAACCTGGGCAAAACCCGGGCCGATGATCTGCTGGATCTCAAGATCGAAGCGTCGTGCGAGGAGCTGTTGCCAGCGTTGGCCCAGCGGCTGTTACAGGGTTAACGGGCAGCACGACATGTGGGAGTGAGCTTGCTCACGAAGACGGCATTTCAGTCGCTGAAGATTTAGCGGATGGCCCGCCCTATATCGTGAGCAAGTCCGCTCCCACCTTGCCCGATCCTTCATCTGATTGCGCGAATCCCCGGCAACGCCGCCAGCGCCCTGTCCCACACCTGCCGCGTCCTCACCCACGCCACTTCCTGCCAATCCGGGTCCGCCGGGTAAAACTGCTCCAGCAGCCCTTCCTTGATCCGTCGACCGGTCTCGTCCAGGGGATCGCCGTGCAGGTGCAGCCAGTGATCATCCCGCAAATGCCCATGCACTTCTGCGCCCGGGTACGTGCCGCACTCGATGACAAACGGCATCAGGTGCACGCCCGGCAAGGCGTCGAGGAGCATCTGCGAGGTGTAGCCGGTGGAGGTCGCCGCGACACCGGTTTCGCTGACCCGATTGGCGCCGGTGATCAGCGTGAACAGCCACGGTCCGAACAACGCTTTCGCATCCTCCAGCGCGGGGTAGGCCGCCTCGACGATGCTCATCAGCATGGGATGGC
>NZ_JASCOY010000003.1:0-188575 GCF_029960075.1 Pseudomonas sp. PS02290 | reverse complement strand
CTTGTGCTCCTGGTTGGGCCCTTCCTTCGTCAGGGTTCCTTCACTCCGGTCTCGCTCCGTGGGCCCGCGCCGAACGGACATCCATGTCCTGACGGCGCTCTCGCCGCATCCATGCGGCTCGACCCACTCCGCGAGACCTGCGTTCAGCCTGCACCAAAGTCGCGATTGGCGGTGTTTGGGCTTTTTGCGTTTGAAGATCAAAAGCAGATCAAAAGCTTGCCGGCTGAAACTGGTCCCAAGGGGTGTCCGCGGTGCTTTTTAGTGGGACCGGCTTTAGCCGGGAAGGGGCCGGCGTGAACACCGTAAATTTTAAACGTGCGCTCACCCGTCGGAGGCTGCGACTGGGCGTTGAAGAGATAAGTGGGAGTGAGGATTTACAATAATCGAACAGGACGTTCTAAGGAAGCTAGGGCGTAAAGCCCTAGCGCAGTGCAGTTATCACTTTTTCTTTTTTGCAGGCTTGTCGGCTTTTTCTGCCTTGTCGGATTTCTTGGCCTTCTCTGGCTTGCTATCCGCCTTCTTTGCAGCTTTTTTTGGCTCAGCCGCTTTCTTGGTGTCTTTCTTCGCGTCTTTCTTGTCGGAAGACTTCGAAAGCGCCGAGGCTGCCGCTGATTTCTTTTCCGGAGAGGACTTTTTGTCCTTCAAATCCTTGCTGGCCTTCGAAGCTTCACCTTTGGTTTTCTTGTCGTCTTTAGCCACGTTAACCACCTCTCAAAGAGTGCCGGTATTAGCACAAGGCCTGTGGGAATCTCCACACGCTGATCATTAGGCGAAGCGGCTTGAAAGCGGTTCAATCTTTTTAAGCACCGGACGCAAAAATGACATCTGCCGCAGATTTACCTGCGCCTGAAACGCCGGTTCGCGGGAGAGGCCCGATCACAATCAGCGAAATACCCAGCGCCTGAACTGGCCCCTTCCCGGCTAAAGCCGGTCCCACTAAAAAAGCATACCGCGTCCACCTTTGAGACCGGCTTCAGTCGTTGCCTTTGCCGTTGCTTTTGATCTTCATACGCAGAGAGTTCAGACGACAGCAATCGCGACTTGGGTGCAGGCTGAACGGAGGTCTCGCGGAGTGGGCCGAGCCGCATGGATGCGGCGAGAGCGCCGTCAGGACATGGATGTCCGTTCGGCGCGGGCCCACGGAGCGAGACCGGAGTGAAGGAACCCTGACGAAGGAAGGGCCAAACCAGGAGCAAGCACCCTTGGTTACTTGGGGTGCTTTTTCCAAGTAACTCGCCGAAGGCGAAACGTTCTGCCGTTAGGCAGGACCTATCTATGCATCTCTGCGTATGGGGAATCAGCATTGGGACTCGGCTGACCACTCATCGGAGGTCACATCCAGAAGGCTGAGTAGTTTTGACAAGCATTCTCATTAACATTAGTATCCCTCGCATTGAGCCAATCACTCAGCGACGGTTTCTTATATGTATGTCTGCCTCTGCCAAGGTGTTACCGACGGACAAATCCGTGAAGCAATCATGGAAGGATGCTGCAGTTATCGTGACGTCCGCGAGACCCTGGGTGTCGCCAGCAAATGCGGCAAATGTGCCTGCCTGGCGAAGGAAGTGGTGCGTGAAACCCTGACCGAGCTGCAAACCAGTCATGCCGCCCTCGCCTACCCCGCAGAATTTTCAGCTGCCTGAATTACCGATTTCAAACAAAACCGGACACTGTCCGGTTTTTTTATGCCTTTCATTCAATCGCTTAGCAACAAGATGCGGAACACAAACATTCTTATTCCTATTTATTTTCACTTATTATTCAATAACTTAGGTTTGACAGAGTTATAGAGGGGGCTCAGACTTGCCGCCTGTATTACCTATACCTTCGACAGGACCCGATCATGAAAGGCGACATCACAGTCATCCAGCATCTCAACAAGATCCTCGGTAACGAGCTGGTCGCGATCAATCAGTACTTCCTGCATGCGCGCATGTACGAAGACTGGGGCCTGAACAAGCTGGGCAAACACGAGTACCACGAATCCATCGACGAGATGAAACACGCTGACAAGCTGATCAAGCGCATCCTGTTCCTGGAAGGCCTGCCAAACCTGCAGGACCTCGGCAAGATCCTGATCGGCGAGCACACCAAGGAAATGCTTGAGTGTGACCTGCGCATCGAGCGCAAGGGCCACGCCGACTTGAAAGCAGCCATCGCGCACTGCGAAACTGTTGGCGACTTTGGCAGCCGCGAGATGCTGGAAGACATTCTGGAATCGGAAGAAGAGCACATCGACTGGCTGGAAACCCAGCTGGGCCTGATCGACAAGGTCGGCATCGAAAACTACCTGCAATCGCAGATGGGCGAAGAAGACTGATTCCAGTCTCGGACATCGTCTTAAAGCATCGCCCAATAAAAAGCCCCGCTTCTCGGCAGAGAGCGGGGCTTTTTTGCGACTGCCGAAATCAGGCAGTGGCGTTCTTCGCAACAGCGTCTTTCACCAGTTTCTGCAGCGAACCGTCGGCCTGCATTTCAGTGATGATGTCGCTACCGCCGACCAGTTCACCACCGACCCACAGCTGCGGGAAAGTTGGCCAGTTGGCGTACTTCGGCAGATTGGCGCGGATTTCAGGGTTCTGCAGGATATCGACGTACGCGAACTTTTCGCCACACGCCATCAGTGCCTGAGAAGCCTTGGCCGAGAAGCCGCACTGCGGAGCATTCGGAGCGCCTTTCATGTAAAGCAGAACGGTGTTGCTGGCAATCTGATCTTTGATCGTTTCGATAATATCCATGGAGCACCTCGGCTAAACTTTACGACTGTATGTGTCGACACGGTGGCGCATTCTAAACGATTCCCGAGCATAACGCTCGGTCTTGGCCTTGATCGCCCCGATGACCGTCATGCCGCCGCAACCGTAACCGGCACCCCGTTCAGCACGGCGTTACCGGAAACTCCGTCCAGCGCCCGCTCGTCAGTCAGGTCATTCGCGCTTTCACCTGGCTGTGCCGCCGCGATGTCCATTTTCACGCCCGGACGACCGTGGCCCCAGCCATGGGGCAGGCTGACGACCCCGGGCATCATGTCGGCGCTGCCCATGACCTCGACCTCGATCACGCCGACCCGCGAGCTGACCCTGACCCGCTGTCCGTCCACCAACCCTCGGCTGAGCAAGTCGTCGGGGTGCATCAGCAACTGATGCCGCGGCTTGCCTTTCACCAGACGATGGTAATTGTGCATCCATGAATTATTGCTGCGCACATGGCGCCGACCGATGAGCATGAGGCCATCGGCGTGCGGAGCCGGCTGCGCGGCGAAGCGAGCAAGATCGGCAAGGATCACCGGCGGCGCGGCCTGCACGCGCTGATTGACCGTTTTGAGGCGCGCAGCGAGGTTGGGCTTGAGCGGGCCAAGGTCCAGGCCGTGGGGATACTGCGCCAGTGTTTCCAGGGACAACTTAAACGGCGAAGCATCACCATACAGCCCGGCGCGCAGACCGCGATCGACCATCTGCGCCGGCGGCATCGTCGGTTTCAGCTCGCGACCGGTTTTCAGTGCGAACGCCTGGGCGAGGCCGACAAAGATTTCCCAGTCGTGCAGCGCGCCTTCGGGCTTGGCCAGGATCGCGCGGTTGAAGCGGGTGACGTTGCGCACGGCGAACATGTTGAACGTGGTGTCGTAGTGGTCGTTTTCCAGCGCGGACGTCGATGGCAGGATGAGGTCTGCGTGCCGCGTGGTTTCGTTGATGTACAAATCGACGCTGACCATGAATTCCAGCCCTTCAAGCGCGGTGTCGAGCTGACGGCCGTTGGGTGTCGACAACACCGGGTTGCCCGCGACCGTAACCAGCGCCTTGATCTGCCCTTCTCCAGGGGTCAGCATTTCCTCGGCCAGTGCAGACACCGGCAGCTCGCCGCCGTACTCGGGCAGTTGCGAGACGCGGCTCTGCCAGCGATTGAAGCTGCCGCCGGAGGTCGACGCCACCAGATCCAGCGCGGGCTCGGTGCACAGCGCACCGCCTGCACGGTCGAGATTGCCGGTGACCAGATTGATCAGTTGCACGAGCCAGTGGCAGAGCGTGCCGAACGCCTGAGTGGAAATACCCATACGCCCATAACACACCGCACTTTCGGCGGCGGCGAAGTCCCGCGCGAGCTGCCTGATCTGCTCGGCCGGCACCCCGCATCGAGGGCTCATCGCGTCGGCGTTCATCTCGCTGACCGCCGCGCGGACATCCTCCAGGCCATCAACGGCAAGGTGGCTTTCACGGGTCAGGCCTTCGGCGAACAGGGTGTGCAGCACGCCGAACAGAAACGCTGCGTCGCCGCCCGGACGGATGAACAGGTGCTGATCGGCGATCGCGGCGGTTTCACTGCGTCGCGGATCGACCACGACGACTTTGCCGCCACGGGCCTGAATCGCCTTGAGGCGCTTCTCGACGTCCGGCACAGTCATGATGCTGCCGTTGGACGCCAGCGGATTGCCGCCGAGGATGAGCATGAAATCGGTGTGGTCAATGTCGGCGATGGGCAGCAGCAGGCCGTGGCCGTACATCAAATGACTGGTCAGGTGATGGGGAAGCTGGTCTACAGACGTTGCGGAATAACGATTGCGGGTTTTCAGCAGCCCTAGAAAATAATTGCTGTGGGTCATCAGCCCATAGTTATGCACGCTGGGGTTGCCCTGATACACCGCCACCGCGTTCTGACCATGGCGCGCCTGAATGTCGGCCAGGCGCTCGGCGATCAGATCAAACGCGGTCTGCCACTCGATCGGCTGCCAGTCGTTGCCAATGCGCTGCATGGGCTGCCGGAGGCGATCGGGGTCATTCTGGATATCTTGCAGCGCGACGGCTTTGGGGCAGATGTGCCCGCGACTGAAGGTGTCCTGCGCATCGCCCTTGATCGAGGTGATCAGGGTGGTGACGTCGTCCTGCAGGGTGGTTTCGAGGGTGAGGCCGCAAATCGCCTCGCACAGGTGACAGGCACGGTGGTGGAGAGTCTTGGTCATCGCCAGTCTCGAGTTTTTATAGGGCGATCAAGCCGATCGCGGATACAAAACTATGGGACCTGTCCGGGCGATGCGCCAGAAACGTCAGTGCCGTGAATCGGGCTGCATCAGGCGAGCCGATAGCTCACCCGATGAAGGAAGCGTCACTCAGGAAGCAGCGCCACCGATGGGCGTGACCACCTTGCGCTGCATCTGCACCTCATGAACCGTTTCGATCTGCTCCTGAGACACCTGGATGCCGGTGAGTTCGCCGATCAGCCGCCAGTGCTCGTCGAGTCCGGCGCTGATGGTTGCCATGCGATCGATCATCCGACGCCCCGCAGAACGTGTGACCTCGTCTTCGCTGCGCATCAGTTCGAACGACATCGACGTCATGGACGCCGTGAGGTGCGTAAGGGTTCGAGCCGTGAGCCCGAGCAGTTCCGTCAGTTGTTGCTCTTTTGAATCCATTCCCCACCTCTTTGGAGGACATAAGCCGCCTTTATAACCCACGCCGATGGTTTAGGAAACGTCCGGGTTTCCGCGGCGTGAAGCATGTCGCATAAGGCTGCACAGTGGTTTGCGACTGTTACGGATCAGGCAGTAATCGCAGCGACCCCAAAGGGTGTCACATGCGAGCGATCTGATCAGGACTAATGCGATGGCGAAAGGCCTGCGCAGAAACATGACTGTAGCACTTCGTTACATGAAAAGCGTCCTGCGAACGCCGCTTTCAGGCTACCGAACGTCCGACGACGATTTTCCGTCACGGCGGGCCTTGGCATCAGGCGACATTTTCTTATACCCTCGCGCCTTCCCTATTCGTCGCCCCGTGCGGCTTTCGCCGCAGGTCTCGCCCGTTTTTCCGAAAAAAACCCGGCTTTGAGGATCTGCGGTCTGTTGCAGACAAGGTAGTTAATGATGAGCGCAAGGCACTTTCTCTCGATGATGGACTACACCCCCGCTGAGCTGGTCGGGGTGATTCGTCGCGGCGTTGAGCTGAAGGACCTGCGAAATCGAGGCGTGCTCTTCGAGCCGTTGAAGGGCCGCATCCTGGCGATGATCTTCGAGAAATCCTCGACGCGGACCCGTGTCTCGTTCGAAGCCGGGATGATCCAGCTGGGCGGCCAGGCCATCTTCCTCTCTCCTCGGGACACCCAACTGGGCCGTGGCGAGCCGATTGCCGATGGCGCCCGGGTCATGTCGCGGATGGTCGATGCCGTGATGATCCGGACCTTTGCCCACAGCAACCTCACCGAATTCGCCGCCTATTCCCGCGTGCCGGTCATCAACGGCCTGTCCGATGACCTTCATCCCTGCCAGTTGCTGGCCGACATGCAAACATTCCTCGAGCATCGCGGTTCCATTCAGGGCAAGACCGTGGCGTGGATCGGCGATGGCAACAACATGTGCAACAGCTATATAGAAGCAGCGATTCAGTTCGACTTTCAGTTGCGGGTCGCCTGCCCGGAAGGCTACGAACCCAGCGCGCATTTCCTGGCCCTGGCGGGTGATCGCGTGACCCTGACTCGTGCCCCCCACGAAGCGGTGAAAGGTGCGCATCTGGTCTCCACCGATGTCTGGACGTCGATGGGGCAGGAAGAGGAAGCCGCCAAGCGTCTGGCCCTGTTCAAGCCGTTCCAGGTCACCCGCGAAATGCTCGACCGCGCGGCTGAAGACGTGATTTTCATGCACTGCCTGCCAGCGCACCGTGGCGAAGAGATCAGCGAAGACTTGCTGGATGACCCGCGTTCGGTGGCGTGGGATCAGGCCGAGAACCGGCTGCATGCGCAGAAAGCCCTGCTTGAATTCCTCGTGGCGCCGGCCTTTACTGCCCCATGAGCCAGCCCCTGCTGCTGACCCTGCATAACCTCGCCTGCGGTTATCAGGACCAACGGGTGGTGCAGAACCTCAATCTGCACCTGAATGCCGGCGACATCGGTTGCCTGCTGGGTTCGTCCGGCTGCGGCAAGACCACCACCCTGCGCGCCATCGCCGGTTTCGAGCCGGTACACGAAGGCGAGATCACGCTGGCCGGCGAGGTCATTTCGCGGGCCGGCTTTACGCTGGCCCCGGAGAAGCGCCGCATCGGCATGGTGTTTCAGGACTACGCGCTGTTTCCGCACCTCACGGTCGCCGACAACATCGTCTTCGGCATCCGCAACCATCCGCGCCAAAAGCAGGTGGTTCAGGAGATGCTGGAGCTGGTTAACCTGGGCGCACTGGGCGCGCGTCACCCCCACGAACTTTCCGGTGGACAGCAGCAACGTGTGGCGCTGGCCCGCGCACTCGCGCCGGAGCCGCAGTTGTTACTGCTGGATGAGCCGTTTTCAAACCTGGATGGCGAGTTGCGTCGGCGCCTGAGCCAGGAGGTGCGCGACATTCTCAAGGCCCGTGGCACCAGCGCGATTCTGGTGACCCACGATCAGGAAGAAGCCTTTGCCGTGAGCGACCATGTCGGCGTGTTCAAGGACGGTCGGCTGGAACAGTGGGACACGCCCTACAACCTCTATCACGAGCCGGCGACGCCTTATGTCGCCAGTTTCGTCGGACAGGGTTATTTCATTCGCGGGCACTTGATCGATGCCGAGTCAGTGCAGACCGAATTGGGCGTGCTGCGGGGCAATCGTGCCTACGCCGGCGCGCGCGGCACCCCGATGGATGTGTTGCTGCGCCCTGACGACCTCATTCATGCGCCCGACAGCCCGATCAAGGCCCGCGTTGCGAGCCTGACGTTTCAGGGCGCTGCCACTTTGTATCGCCTGCAACTGCCGACCGGCACGCAGCTGGAGGCGTTGTTCCCCAGCCACGTGGATCTGCGCGCCGGGGATCAGGTCGGCTTCGAAGTCTCGGCCGAGCATCTGGTGCTGTTTCCAACCTCGGGCAGCGTGCCGGTGCATCGAGACGTCGCGATCTGAAGGCCTGTCATTCTCGATCAGGCACCTTCAGCCCCGCATCAACTATCCAAGTATCAACGCGCCGCTGGCCACCAGCGTCGCGTACCCGCCAATCTTCACTCGGTCACCCTCCAGCCGGCAGAACAGCTCCCCTCCCCGCGCCGACGCCTGATAGCCCGTCAGGCTGAACTTGTTCAGGCGCGCCGACCAGTAGGGAATCAGGCTGCAGTGGGTCGAGCCCGTGACCGGGTCTTCATTGATGCCGATGCCCGGCGCGAAGTAGCGCGAGACAAAATCGTAGCGTTCGCCGTCACCCTTGGCAGTCACGATCACACCCGGCCACGGCAACCGCGCGAGGGCGGCAAAGTCGGGTTTGCAGTCGCGAACCGCCTGCTCGGATTCCAGTACCACGAGCAATTCCGCAGCACTCAGCACGTCGACGACGGCGGTGCCGAGAGCCCGCTCGATATCCAACGTCACCCCCTGTTCGGCGGGCGGCATCGACGGAAAGTCCAGGACCAGCCGATGACTTTCACGGCTCACGCTCAGCGGCCCGGATTTACCGGTGAAGTGAATGACTTCAGCCTTCTCGCCGTACTTCTCGAACAGCACGAAGGCGCTGGCGAGGGTCGCATGCCCGCAGAGCGGCACTTCATGGGTCGGGGTGAACCAGCGGATGTGCCAGGCCGGGGCTTCACGGACCAGAAAGGCGGTCTCCGACAAATTGTGCTCGGAAGCAATCTGCTGCATCAATTGATCGGAAAGCCAGGCGTCCAGGCGGTAGACCATTGCCGGGTTGCCTGAGAACGGGCGGTCGGTGAAAGCATCGACCTGATGGAATTCAAGCTGCATGGAAGGCATCCCCGTGTAAAGAAATGCGGCGACCCGGTTCGGGCGCTGCGGATCTGCGGCCAGCATCACCGCATGAAAGGGTCAGGCATTTCTGACGAACCTGGCGAATCATTCCCGGCCAATCCGGGCAAAGGAGGCACCGGTGTGTTGTGCAAGTACGGCGGCGGGCAGCTCGACTTCAAGCCCGCGTCGACCCGCGCTGACAAAAATCGTCGCGAAGGGTTGAGCGGACTCATCGATGAAGGTGCGCAGCCTTTTCTTCTGTCCCAGCGGGCTGATCCCGCCCAGGAGATAACCGGTGGCACGCTGGGCGGCGGCGGGGTCAGCCATCTCTGCTTTTTTTGCGCCTGCGGCATGGGCCAGCGCTTTCAGGTCCAGCGAGCCCACGACGGGGACCACCGCGACCAGCAGCTCGCCTTTTTCGGTGCTGGCCAGCAGGGTCTTGAACACCTGAGCGGGGGCCAGATCCAGTTTTTCTGCCGCTTCCAGGCCATAGGAGGCGGCTTTGGGATCGTGCTCGTAACTGTGCACGCGATGTTCGGCGCGAACCTTTTTCAGTAAATCCAATGCAGGGGTCATGCAGTGCTCCAGACAGCCAGACACTTTCTTGTTTGCTGCCGATACTTTAGGCCATCGGTTATCGAAATGCCTGCGTTTGCGCAGGACTTATCCACTAATATCGGCGACTTGAAACTTTCATCGATAAGGTTCGCTTTCGACCTTTGACAAGGTTCGTTTACGTCTATATTTTTTCGAATACGAATATCCCGCTTGCTTCCTTGACGCCATCCCGGTATTCAGTGCGCAAAGGCACTTGGCACAGGCAACAAAACGGACGGCAGTTTCCGGAATCTCGTTTCATCACAGGCATTCACCATGACCGACACCGAAAATAAGAATTACATCATCGCTCTGGATCAAGGCACCACCAGTTCCCGCGCCATCATTTTTGACCGTGACGCCAACGTGGTGAGCAGCGCCCAGAGCGAGTTCGTTCAGCATTATCCCCAGCCTGGTTGGGTCGAGCACGATCCGATGGAAATCTTCGCCACCCAGACTGCGTGCATGACCAAGGTGCTGGCCCAGGCCAACCTGCACCACAACCAGATCGCCGCGATCGGTATCACCAACCAGCGTGAAACCACGGTGGTCTGGGAGAAAGACACCGGCCGGCCGATCTACAACGCCGTGGTCTGGCAATGCCGCCGCAGCACCGAGATCTGTCAGCAGCTCAAGCGCGACGGTCTGGAAGACTACATCCGCGACACCACCGGTCTGGTCATCGACCCGTACTTTTCTGGCAGCAAGCTGAAGTGGATTCTTGACCACGTTGAGGGCAGCCGCGAGCGCGCCCGCCGTGGCGAGCTGCTCTTCGGCACTGTCGATAGCTGGCTGATCTGGAAATTTACCGGCGGCAAGGTGCACGTCACCGACTACACCAACGCCTCGCGCACGATGATGTTCAACATCCATACGCTGGAGTGGGATCAGCGCATGCTCGACGTCCTCGACGTGCCCCGGGAGATGTTGCCGGAGGTCAAGTCATCGTCCGAAGTCTACGGCCACAGCAAAAGCGGCATTCCCATCGCAGGGATCGCCGGCGATCAGCAATCGGCATTGTTCGGCCAGATGTGCGTCGAGCCGGGTCAGGCGAAGAACACCTACGGCACCGGCTGCTTCCTGCTGATGAACACGGGCAAGAAAGCCGTGAAATCCAATCACGGCCTGTTGACCACCATCGGCTGCGGTCCGCGCGGCGAAGTGGCGTATGCGCTGGAGGGTGCTGTATTCAACGGCGGCTCCACCGTGCAGTGGCTGCGCGACGAGCTGAAGATCGTGAACGATTCCATGGACACCGAATACTTCGCCACCAAAGTGAAGAACAGCAATGGCGTTTATCTGGTGCCTGCGTTCACCGGCCTGGGCGCGCCCTACTGGGACCCGTATGCACGGGGCGCCTTGTTCGGCCTGACCCGTGGCGTCAAGGTCGATCACATCATTCGTGCGGCACTGGAATCCATCGCCTACCAGACTCGCGACGTGCTCGACGCCATGCAACAGGACGCTGGCGAGCCGCTCAAGGCTCTTCGCGTTGACGGCGGCGCAGTGGCAAACAACTTCCTCATGCAGTTCCAGGCCGACATTCTCGGCACGCCGGTGGAGCGCCCGAAAATGCGCGAAACCACCGCACTGGGCGCGGCATACCTGGCCGGTCTCGCGATCGGGTTCTGGAGCGGGCTGGACGAGCTGAAGGGCAAGGCGGTCATCGAGCGCAAGTTCGAGCCGCAGTGCGATGACGCCGAGAAGGAAAAACTGTACGCCGGCTGGCGCAAGGCGGTGGACCGTACGCGCGACTGGGAACCCCACGAAGAAGCTGAATAAGCGCGATCCTGAACGGAGCGGCGGAAGCATTTTTTCCGGCTGACAGGTAATGGCTGCCTGCGGCATCATGGGCGCCCGTGCCCGAAGGATAAAAAATGAATCTGCCACCCCGTCAACAGCAGATCCTCGAGCTGGTCCGTGAGCGCGGCTACGTCAGCATCGAGGAAATGGCGCAGCTGTTCGTCGTGACCCCACAAACCATTCGCCGCGACATCAATCAGCTCGCGGAAATGAACCTCCTGCGTCGCTACCACGGTGGCGCGGCCTACGACTCCAGCATCGAAAACACTGCCTATGCCATGCGTGCCGACCAGATGCGTGATGAGAAGCAACGCATCGCCGAGGCCATCGCTGCGCAGATACCCGATCATGCGTCGCTGTTCATCAACATCGGCACCACCACCGAATCCATCGCCCGGGCGCTGCTCAACCACAACCACTTGAAGATCATCACCAACAACCTGCACGTGGCGTCGATTCTCAGCGGCAAGGATGACTTCGAAGTGCTGCTGGCAGGCGGCAATGTGCGCCGGGATGGCGGCGTGGTCGGTCAGGCGAGCGTGGATTTCATCACGCAGTTCAAGGTCGATTTCGCCCTTGTGGGCATCAGCGGGATCGACGAGGACGGCAGTCTGCTGGATTTCGATTATCAGGAAGTGCGCGTTTCCCAGGCGATCATCGCCAACGCGCGTCAGGTGATTCTGGCTGCTGACTCCAGCAAGTTCGGCCGTAACGCGATGGTTCGCCTGGGGCCGATCACGCTGATCGACTGCCTGGTGACTGACCAGACGCCTGTGCCCGCACTGGCGCAACTGCTGACGCAGAACAAGATTCGGCTGGAAGTGGTTTAACCCTCGATCCATGGGCGAGCGCGATTCCAGCGCTCGCTTCACTTCCGATGTTCACTTTTGTTCCTTTCCTCGCTCTCCCATCAGTATTTTCAATAAATACTGAGTGGCTGTGTTCGCCTTATTGCGCTACTATTTTCGGAAATGAACATAAATGTTCGAATTCGCCCTCCCCATAGCGCAGCATTCGAACGCGATCGAACACTCAGGAGGCCCCGATGGCCCAGTCCAGTTTGCCGACCCCACCCCTTTCCGAGGTCTACGACGTTGCCGTGATCGGTGGTGGCATCAATGGTGTCGGTATCGCGGCAGACGCATCGGGCCGGGGCCTCTCGGTCTTTCTCTGCGAGAAGGATGACCTCGCCAGCCATACGTCATCGGCCAGCAGCAAGCTGATCCACGGCGGCCTGCGCTACCTGGAACACTACGAATTCCGTCTGGTTCGCGAAGCGCTGGCTGAACGCGAGGTGCTGCTGGAAAAAGCGCCGCACATCGTCAAGCCGATGCGTTTCGTATTGCCTCACCGCCCACACCTGCGCCCTGCGTGGATGATCCGCGCCGGGCTGTTCCTGTATGACCACCTTGGCAAGCGCGAGAAGCTGGCAGCGTCAAAGACCATTCGCTTTGGCGCCAACAGCCCGCTGAACAGCTCGATCACCAAGGGTTTCGAGTACTCAGATTGCTGGGTTGACGATGCTCGTCTGGTGGTCCTCAACGCCATGGCCGCCCGTGAAAAAGGCGCGCACATTCATACCCAGACCCGCTGCCTGGGCGCCCGTCGCAGCGGCGGCGTGTGGCACATGAACATGGAACGTGCGGACGGCAGCCTGTTTTCCATTCGCGCCAAAGCGCTGGTCAACGCAGCCGGTCCATGGGTCGCCAAATTCATTCGTGAAGACCTCAAGCTCGAATCGCAGTACGGCATTCGCCTGATTCAGGGCAGCCACTTGATCGTGCCGAAGCTGTATGAAGGCGAAAACGCCTTCATCCTGCAGAACGAGGATCAGCGAATCGTGTTCGCCATTCCGTACCTGGAACGCTTCACCATTATCGGTACAACTGACCGCGAGTACTCCGGCGATCCGGGGAAAGTCGCGATCACCGAAGGTGAGACCGATTACCTGCTAAAAATCGTCAACGACCACTTCAAGAAGCAACTCAGCCGCGCTGACATTCTGAGCACGTGGTCAGGCGTGCGTCCGCTGTGCAATGACGAGTCGGACAACCCGTCAGCCATCACCCGCGACTACACCCTGTCGCTGTCGGGCAGTGCTCAAGAAGCGCCGATCCTCTCCGTGTTCGGCGGCAAGCTGACCACCTACCGCAAGCTGGCGGAATCGGCGATGCAGCAACTCGCGCCGTTCTTCCCGCAGATGAAGCCAAGCTGGACCGCGAAAGCCAGTCTGCCGGGCGGTGAAAGCATGACCACGCCTCAGGCACTGGCCGCCGAGCTGCAACAGCGTTGCACCTGGCTGCCGGCAGAGATCGCCAAGCGTTGGGCCATTACTTATGGGTCCCGCAGTTGGCGCATCGTGGAGGGCGTTCAGACACTGAGCGATATGGGCGAACACTTGGGCGGCGGTCTGTACAGCCGCGAGGTGGATTACCTGTGCAGCGAGGAATGGGCGACCAAGGCCGATGACATCCTGTGGCGCCGGACCAAGCTTGGTTTGTTCACCAATGCCCAGGAGCACGAGAACGTTCAGCGGTACCTGGACAATGTCGCAAGCAGCACCGGTTCGATTGACCGGCTTGACTGGTCGGTATCGGCACCAAAGATCCACGCGTAATTTGCCAGACCAAATTCCCGGCTAAAGCCGGTCCTACTGAAATGACGCGATTTTGTAGGACCGGCTTCAGCCGGGAAAGCGTCAGAAGTCACACGGCAAAACCATTGGCTACCTACTCTGAAACCCCTGCGATACCATTCGGATTCCCGAACACCCTCCCCCTCCCGATTCGGAATCCCGGACGGCCGAGTCCCTGTGCACACATCCCTTCTGCGTAAATATCCCTAACTTTCATGCGCTTAGCCCCAGTCACATCTCTGGCATGACTCATGCTCTACACTCTTGCACGATTGCTTCGATGTAGCGTGTCGCCTGACTGGGCCGCCGTTGAAGCGCTCTGAAACGATAGGGCCGTCCAACACCGGCCCAATAAAAAAAACAATGTCGAGGTAAACCAGATGCGCATCGTTCCCCACATCCTGGGCGCAGCCATTGCTGCCGCTTTGATCACCACCCCTGTTTTCGCCGCCGAACTGACGGGCACTCTGAAGAAAATCAAAGAGTCCGGCACTATCACCCTCGGTCACCGCGACTCCTCCATTCCTTTTTCCTACATCGCTGACGCTTCCGGCGTGCCAGTGGGCTACTCCGCTGACATCCAGCTGAAGATCGTCGAAGCGATCAAGAAAGACCTGGACATGCCTGATCTGAAGGTCAAGTACAACCTGGTCACTTCCCAGACCCGTATCCCGCTGGTGCAGAACGGTACCGTCGACGTTGAATGTGGCTCGACCACCAACAACGCCGAGCGCGCCCAGCAAGTCGACTTCTCCGTCGGCATTTTCGAAATCGGCACCCGTCTGCTGAGCAAGGCTGACTCGTCCTACAAAGACTTCGACGACCTCAAAGGCAAGAACGTCGTGACCACGGCCGGCACCACGTCCGAGCGCATCCTCAAGGCGATGAACGCCGACAAGCAGATGGGCATGAATGTCATCTCTGCCAAAGACCACGGCGAGTCGTTCCAGATGCTGGAATCGGGCCGCGCCGTTGCTTTCATGATGGACGACGCCCTGCTCGCAGGCGAAATGGCCAAGGCCAAGAAGCCGACCGACTGGGCCGTCACCGGCACCCCTCAGTCCTACGAAATCTACGGCTGCATGGTTCGCAAGGAAGACCCTGCGTTCAAGAAAGCCGTCGACGACGCTATCGTTGCGACCTACAAATCGGGCGAGATCAACAAGATCTACGACAAGTGGTTCACCCAGCCGATTCCGCCAAAAGGCCTGAACTTGATGTTCCCGATGAGCGAACAGCTCAAAGCGCTGATCGCCAACCCGAACGACAAGCCGGCGCCGGACAAGAAGGCCTGAGTCCTTCGCTCCGCCATTCTGACAACGTGAAAAGCCTGACTTCCGGAGACGCCCTGCGTCTTCGGAAGCCGCTACCTGGCGTGTGCGTGCATAACGATCGATAAGGGGGAGACCCTGATGAATTACAACTGGGACTGGGGCGTGTTCTTCAAGTCCACGGGCGTCGGCAGCGAGACCTACCTGGACTGGTACATCACCGGGCTGGGCTGGACCATCGCCATTGCCGTTGCTGCCTGGATCATTGCGTTACTCCTGGGCTCGGTGCTCGGGGTGATGCGTACGGTGCCAAACCGCATCGTTTCTTCCATCGCCGCGATTTACGTGGAAATTTTCCGTAACGTGCCACTGCTGGTGCAGCTGTTCATCTGGTACTTCCTTTTGCCGGATCTGCTGCCTGAGAATCTGCAGGAGTGGTACAAGCAAGACCTCAATCCGACCACCTCGGCGTTCCTGAGCGTTGTCGTGTGCCTGGGCCTGTTCACCGCCGCACGTGTCTGCGAACAGGTGCGCACCGGTATTCAGGCGTTGCCGGTGGGGCAGGAATCCGCCGCCCGCGCCATGGGTTTCAAGCTGCCGCAAATCTACTGGAACGTGCTGCTGCCCCAGGCGTACCGGATCATCATTCCGCCGCTTACCTCCGAATTCCTCAACGTGTTCAAGAACTCGTCCGTGGCGTCGCTGATCGGCCTGATGGAATTGCTCGCGCAGACCAAACAGACCGCCGAGTTTTCCGCGAACCTGTTCGAAGCCTTCACCCTGGCGACGCTGATCTACTTCACGCTGAACATGAGCCTGATGCTGCTCATGCGTCTGGTCGAGAAGAAAGTCGCGGTGCCGGGCCTGATCTCCGTGGGAGGTAAATAATGGACTTCTCTGGAGTGATTCCTGCGATTCCGGGCATGTGGAACGGCATGCTCATGACCTTGCAGTTGATGGCCATGGGCATCGTGGGCGGCATCATCATCGGCACGATTCTGGCGCTGATGCGGTTGTCGTCGAACAAGCTGGCGTCACGTGTTGCCGGCGCCTACGTCAACTATTTCCGTTCGATTCCGCTGCTGCTGGTCATCACCTGGTTCTACCTGGCGGTGCCGTTCGTGCTGCGCTGGATCACCGGCGAAGACACGCCGATCGGCGCGTTCACCTCCTGCGTCGTGGCCTTCATGATGTTCGAGGCGGCCTACTTCTGTGAAATCGTGCGGGCCGGCGTTCAGTCGATTTCCCGTGGCCAGATGGGCGCCGCTCAAGCATTGGGCATGACCTACGGCCAGATGATGCGCCTGATCATCCTGCCCCAGGCGTTCCGCAAGATGACCCCGCTGCTGTTGCAGCAGAGCATCATCCTGTTTCAGGACACCTCCCTGGTCTACACGGTCGGTCTGGTCGACTTCCTCAACTCGGCACGCTCCAGCGGCGACATCATCGGGCGCTCCAACGAGTTCCTGATTGTCGCCGGTCTGGTGTACTTCACGATCAGCTTCGCCGCGTCGCGCCTGGTCAAGTTCATGCAAAAAAGGTTAGCCGTATGATTTCCATCAAAAATATCAACAAGTGGTATGGGGACTTCCAGGTGCTGACCGATTGCAGCACTGAGGTCAAAAAAGGCGAAGTGATTGTGGTCTGCGGCCCGTCGGGCTCGGGCAAGTCCACGCTGATCAAGTGTGTCAACGCGCTGGAGCCGTTTCAGAAAGGCGATATCGTGGTCGATGGCACGTCGATCGCTGACCCGAAAACCAATCTGCCGAAACTGCGCTCGCGCGTCGGCATGGTGTTCCAGCATTTCGAGCTGTTTCCGCACCTGACCATCACCGAAAACCTGACCATCGCGCAGATCAAGGTGCTGGGCCGCAGCAAGGAAGAAGCCACGAAAAAAGGCCTGCAACTGCTCGAGCGTGTCGGCCTGTCTGCCCATGCCCACAAGCATCCGGGGCAACTGTCGGGCGGCCAGCAACAGCGTGTGGCGATTGCCCGCGCGCTGGCGATGGACCCGGTGGTGATGCTGTTCGACGAACCGACCTCCGCGCTCGACCCGGAAATGGTCAACGAAGTGCTCGACGTAATGGTGCAACTGGCCCACGAAGGCATGACCATGATGTGCGTGACCCACGAAATGGGCTTCGCCCGCAAAGTGGCGGATCGGGTGATCTTCATGGACAAGGGTCAGATCGTCGAAGACTGCGAGAAGGAAGAGTTCTTCGGCGACGTCAACGCGCGTTCGGAGCGGGCTCAGCAGTTCCTCAACAAAATCCTGCAGCACTAAAAGCATTAGCCCTTCGAGGGCGTAAAAACCACCGGCCGCTCGTTCATGAATGATGAAACGAGCGGCTGGTCGGTCCAGGACGACTGTGATGAAATGCGACCCCCCTCTCTACCGCGCCGCGCCGCCATCACTCGCCGTGAAACCCCGACTGATCCGCCATCTGTTCGTGCCGCCGCTGATCATCCTGCTGATGATTGCGCTGGGTTACGTCACATATCTGTACAGCGAGAAGAACGCCATCAAGGCGTTGGGTGAAAACGGTCAGCGTCAGTTGGAGCTGCACGCGCGCACCGTCGAGAGCGAGATCAACAAGTACAACTACCTGCCCAGCGTGCTGGAGCTGGAATCCAATGTTTCCGACCTGCTCAACAATCCGTCTGCGGAGTTGCGCGCCAAGGTCAACGATTACCTCGAAGGCCTGAACCGGCGCAGCCGCAGTCGGGCCATCTATGTGCTGGACACCACCGGCCGGGTGCTGGCGACCAGCAACTGGCGCGATGCCGACAGCTACCTCGGTGAGGACCTGTCTTTCCGCGCCTATTATCAGGACGCGATTCGCGGTCTGCCGGGCCGCTTCTACGGCATCGGCAGCACCACCGGGGAACCGGGTTACTACCTGGCCCACGGGCTGGAAGAGAAAGGCAAGATTATCGGCGTCGCGGTGATCAAGGTCCGGCTCGAAGCCCTGGAAGAACGCTGGCAGCGCGCGCGCCTGGAAGCGTTTGTCAGCGACGAGAACGGCATCATCATTCTCTCCAGTGACCCGGCCCGACGGCTGAAATCAGTCCGCCCGCTGACCGCCGAGATCAAGGAGCGGCTGGCGCGCAGCCTGCAGTATTACTGGTGGCCGCTCAACGAGCTGGTGCCGCTGGAACGTGAATCGATTGCCGACGGGGTCGAGAAGCTGACCTTTCCTGCAAACACCAGCGTCGATCACGAGCACACGGTGGTGAGTTATCTGGCGCAGACCCGCGAACTGGCTGACACGCCCTGGCACCTGACCCTGCTGACGCCGCTGGAAGACTTGCGCCGGGAAGCCGCCAATCAGGGAATGCTGGTCGCCGTCGCCTGCGCGCTGGTGGCGTTTCTGCTGATTGCCTGGAACGAGCGCCGCAAGGTGATTTCTACCCGCCTCGCCGCCCGTGAAGCGCTGGAACAGGCGAACAACGAGCTGGAACGGCGCATCACCGACCGCACCGCCGACCTTCGCGCGAGCAACGAACGCCTGAAGGGCCAGATTCGTGAACGTCGCCAGGCCGAGGAAACCCTGCGCCAGGCCCAGGACGAATTGATCCAGGCCGGCAAACTCGCCGCCATCGGCCAGATGTCCACCAGCATCGCCCATGAACTGAATCAGCCACTGGCCGCGCTGCGCACGTTGTCGGGCAACACCGTTCGGTTTCTCGAACGGGGCGCGCTGGACACGGCGAGTGCGAACTTGCACACCATTAACGATCTGGTGGATCGCATGGGCCGCATCACGGCCAGCCTGCGTGCCTTCGCCCGGCGCGGAGAAGACAAAGGTCAGGCGTCGCTGACCAAGGCAGTCGAAGCTGCACTGCAGTTGCTGGCGGCGCGCCTGGACAATGCGTCATTGGAGCTGCATCAGCAGATCGACGATGTCGAACTGGCGATTGATCAGACCCGGCTTGAGCAGATTCTGGTCAACCTGATCGGCAACGCACTGGACGCCATGCAGGCGCAGCCGTTGCCGATTCTGTGGCTGGAAGGTGACGTGTTCGAGGGCCGCTATCGGCTGCGGGTGCGGGACAACGGCCACGGCATCGACGCCGAAGCGCGCAAGCATTTGTTCGAACCCTTCTTTACCACCAAGCCCGGCGAACAGGGACTGGGGTTGGGCCTGACGCTGTCAGCCAGCCTCGCCGCTGCGGCAGGCGGCACGCTCAACGCTGAAGACCCGGCCGAGGGCGGCACGATGTTCGTGCTGGTGTTGCCTCTGGTTGATCCCGGGGCGGCGGGTGTATGAGAGATCAACGCATTGCCGGACATTTTCGGAGCCTGTTTGCTCGGGAAAGCAGTGAGGCAGTCACCCTGTCCAAAAACCTGACACACCGCTTCGCGGGCACGCACTGGAATACACCATGAACACTGATCTGACGGTCCTCATCGTCGAAGACGACCCGCATGTCCTGCTTGGCTGCCAACAGGCGCTGGCGCTGGAAGACATTCACAGCCAGGGCGTAGGCAGCGCGGAAGAAGCGCTGGCGTTGGTCAGTGAGAACTTCGCCGGCATCGTCATCAGTGACATTCGCCTGCCGGGCATGGACGGGCTTGAGCTGCTCAAGCGCCTGAAAGAACGCGACCGGACCCTGCCTGTGGTGCTGATTACCGGCCACGGCGACGTGTCGATGGCCGTCGGCGCGATGCGCGATGGCGCCTACGATTTCATGGAAAAGCCCTTCTCCCCCGAGCGCCTGGTCGACGCCGCCCGCCGCGCCCTGGAGCAGCGCGGGCTGGCCCGGGAGGTCTGGTCGCTGCGCCGCCAACTGGCCGAGCGCAACTCCCTGGAAGGCAAGATCATTGGCCGCTCCCAGGCGATGCAGACCCTGCGCGCGCTGATCGCCAACGTCGCGGACACCTCGGCCAATGTGCTGATCGAAGGCGAAACCGGCACCGGGAAAGAACTCGTCGCCCGTTGCCTGCATGACTTCAGCCGCCGCCATGACCATCAGTTCGTAGCACTTAACTGCGGCGGCCTGCCAGAAAGCCTGTTCGAGAGCGAGATCTTCGGTCACGAGGCCAACGCGTTCACCGGCGCCGGCAAACGCCGCATCGGCAAGATCGAACACGCGCACAACGGCACGCTGTTTCTCGATGAAGTGGAAAGCATGCCCATCAACTTGCAGATCAAACTGCTGCGGGTATTGCAGGAGCGCACCCTGGAGCGACTGGGGTCGAACCAGAGCGTAGCGGTGGATTGCCGGGTGATTGCGGCGACCAAGTCGGAGCTGAACGCGCTGAGCAAAGCGGGCCAGTTTCGCAGCGACCTGTATTACCGGCTGAACGTGGTGACCCTCGAACTGCCGCCCTTGCGCGAGCGGCGCGAAGACATCCTGCAGTTGTTCGAACATTTTCTGCAGCAGTCGTCGCTGCGCTTTGACCGTGAAGCGCCGCAGCTGGATGCACAGACCCGCTCGGCCCTGCTGGCCCACGACTGGCCGGGCAACGTGCGCGAGCTGCGCAACGTCGCCGAGCGCTACGCATTGGGCCTGCCGGCGTTCAAGACCGCCGGTGCGGAAGTCGCCACCCAGAGCCTTGATTTCGCCGAAGCGGTGGAAGCGTTTGAGAAGAACCTGCTGGGCGAGGCGTTGCAGCGCAGCGGCGGGAATCTCAGTCAGGCCAGCCAGGAACTGGGCATGGCCAAGACCACGTTGTTCGACAAGGTGAAGAAATACGGGTTGGGGTGACTGCGTGGGCTCACCCCCAACTGCTGTCATCTAACGTGCCGACACTTCCGATCTTCCTGCCGATGCACGAACCGTGGGAGCGAGCTTGCTCGCGAAGGGGACGGGACATCCACCCCCTATGCAGCGGTTGTAATGGCCTCTTCGTGAGCAAGCTCACTCCCACAGAGTCCGCGTATATTCACCCATTCTTCAGTGGCTGAAATACCGTCTTCGTGAGCAAGCTCACTCCCACAAGGACCGCGTTATCTGCCCCACAAAGCGGCACATGGACGACCGGGTTTTAAAAGTCAGTGCGGCCCACTAGCGCATCCACCTCTGCCGCCGTCGGCGCAGTCGCCGGGCCCCAGCGGGTGACGGCAATGGCCGCAGCTGCATTGGCGCGCAGTGCCGCTTGCGACGCTGAAAGCCCTGATGCCAGCCCGGCCAGCAACACCCCCGCATGGGCATCACCGGCGCCGTTGGTATCGATGGCCGTCACCGGAAACCCCCGAACGTGTCGGACCTCGGAACCCTGACGGATCCAGCAGCCGTTCGGCCCGTCGCGCACAACAATCAGCGCGTCAGTGCGCAGCCAGTGCGCCAGCCTGTCGAGGGCTCCATCGATAGTCCCGCACCCGGTGAAGCGCAGCGCCTCTTCGGCATTGCTCGTCCACAGCGTGATCAATGGCAACACCGCCGGCATGCCGGACGCTTCCGGCGAATCGATCAGCGGCCCCGGATCGAACACCACGCCCGCCCCTGCCGGCAACTGCGCGAGCCAATCCAGCAGCGTCGACACCTTGCCTTCGTGCAGCAAGCTGTAGCCACTGACGAACACGAAATCCTCAGCCTGCACATCGACGCCGCGCAGATCCTCAGCCGACAAACCGCCCTCGGCACCAACGTAGGAAATGAACGAACGCTCGGCCGAAGGCTCGATGAGCGCTACCGACAGGCCCGTGTCCTGAGCCGTGGACGCCGCCGCCGCGATGTCGATGCCTTCCGCCGCCATGGCCTGCCGCGCCAGATCGCCGAAACGCCCCGCGCCGTGGCGACCGAGGTACACCGTCGGCATACCGCTGCGCCGTGCCGCGGCCATCACGTTGAATCCGCCGCCGGTTTCGAAAGCCGCCGAACGGGCGAGCACATCGCCGCCGGAACGTGGCAAAGCGTCAAGGGCCATGACCAGATCGACCACGACCTGGCCCGTGTAGAGCAATCTAGCGGGCATGAACAACCTCTTTTGCAACGACACGACGGTCACGGGCACCGCCGAGCAAGGCATACAGACCACCCGCCACCAGGAAGGTGACGATCCAGCCCAGCCCGTTATGGCCAAACCATGAGTCCGACAGCAAGCCCTTGAATATCACGTTCTGCGGCGTGGTGGCGACGGTGGTGAAACTGTAACCGAGCACGATGGCCAGGGCCCACGCACCCAGCGCACGCCACTCGATGCCGCCGCGATACCAATAGGCGCTGCGCGGCGAAACGTCCATCAAGTCAGCCGGTGAGTAGTAGTGGCGATGCATCAGGTCGACGACGAAGATCCCGACCCACGCGGTGATCGGCACGGCGAGCATCGAAATGAAGGTGATGAAGGGGCCGTAAAAACTGTCGGCGATCAACATGAAGTAAATCGAGCCGGCGAAGATGGCCACGATGTCGACAATCACTGCGTGTACGCGCTTGATCTTCAGGCCCAGGGTCAGCGTGGTCAGCCCTGCCGAGTACACCGACAGGTTATTCGAGAGCAGCAGCCCGCCGAACGCCGTGATCAGGTACGGCACGGCCATCCAGGTCGGCAGCAGCTCGCGGATCGCGATGATCGGATCGGTGGCCGACGCCAAGTGGTCGTTGCCTACCGACAGCAGCCCGCCCAGGGTGATCAGCAACACCAGCGGGATGCCGGCGCCGAAAGCCGCCGAGGCCACCAGCCGCGTCGCCTTGACGCTGCGATGCTGGTAGCGCGACATATCAGCGCCTGCGTTGGCCCAGCCGATGCCCGTGCCTGCCGCCATGGTGCCGATCCCGATGATCATCGCGCTCACCGGTGCAGGCGCAGCGTTGAACACAGCGGCCCAGTCGATGTGCGCGATCAGGAAGCCGCCGACGATGATGTTCAACGCGCCAAAGATGTACGTCGCCCATTTCTGGATGACCAGCAAAGTGGCATGGCCGAGGCCGGAAACGGTCAGCGTCATCAGCACGAAAATGGCGATGAACACCAGGGTCAGGCCCGGCGCACTCTTGGCCTCCACCGGTGTGGCGAAGAGGATCGAACACAGCGACAGCAGTACGAAAGCGGCGGTCGTGGTGTTCACGGTTTCCCAGCCCAGACGCGACATCAGCGAAACGATGGTCGGACCGATATTCCCGCGCACGCCAAAGATGGCCCGCGATAGCGTAAGACTCGGCGCCCTGCCCCGGCGGCCGGCAATGGAAATGACCCCGACCACCGCAAACGAGCCGCCCGCGCCGAGGATCGCCACGATGATCGCCTGCCCGATCGACAGCCCGCGAAAGGCCACGAGCGTCGCCCCCAGCGGCAGACCGAGGATGCTGATATTGGCCGCGAACCACACCCAGAAAAGCTGCAACGGGTGGCCGTTGCATTCGTTTTCCGGAACCGGTTCGATGCCGCGTGTTTCAAGCTGACCTGCGCCTTGAGCGGCGTTGGATGACGTCATGTGAATGCTCCTGTGCCATTTGTTCTGGTTGTGGGCAGTGCGCAAAGCAAACGACATCCGTGTCAGCGTGGGCTTTTGCAGGCTGCAAAAACCCTGGCTCGCCGCTGCATAAAGCCGCGAGGTAGGTCTTATTCGTTAAACGGGCTGGCGTTGGTCGGATCAGACCCCGCGCAGGGACAGCAACTGCTCGACAACCGGATACAGGTCGAGTCCGTTGACGGTCTGGATCTGTTTGATCAGCGGCTCAGGCCAGGCGCCCATGCCGGCGCAGGCACCGAGCATGGCCCCGAGAATGGCGGCGATGGTGTCGGTGTCGCCGCCCAGGCTGGCGGCCATGCACAGCGCATCGAATGCCGACACCTGCCCGCGAGCCACGTGATGCGCGAGGGCGAAGGCCGCGACCACCGATTCCTGGGAGGCGACCGATGTGCCGATCACGTCATAAATCAGATCGGGCAGCTGTTCGTTGCTGCACCCGGCACACAGGTCTCTGGCCCACTGGATGCGCGCGGCAATGCGGCCCCCGGCGATCCAGTAGCCGAAGCCCTCGGCCTCTCGGGCGATGCGCGCGCCGACCTCCAGGGCTTCGCCGAGGCTGGCACCGCTGATGCCCGCCGAGACCACCGCGGCCACCGCCGCTGCGCTGGAGATGCCGAGAGTGGTGTTGTGGGTGACCTGGCAGGCCTGTTTGACCGCCTCGATGAAGCGCGCTTCTTCGCGCACATCAAAGGCAATGCCCACCGGCGTGATGCGCATGGCGGCGCCGTTGGTGGTGCCGAAACGCCCGGCCTCCTCAGGGCTGTGCCCGGCCAGAATCATCTCGATGGCGCGCTTGGTCGACGGGCCCAGCAGGTCTTGCGACCCTTTGGCCTGCATCACCGCCTCCCAGTCAATCAGGTGTTGCGCCAGGTCCGAAGGCTCGATGCGCCCTTCTCCGGCAACCAGCAATTCGGCGACCAGGACCGCCTGCTCGGTGTCGTCGGTGATCGACCCGGCGGGCATGTTCGGCGCAATCGGCTGATCGGCACCGGCGGCCTGCAAGGTTGTGATGCGGTCGAATCGCTGCCTGATCTGCTCGCGACTGAGGGACTGCGTTGGCATGCCCAGCGCATCGCCCAGTGCCAGTCCGTAGAAAGCGCCGAGGCCTCGGTCGCGGGTGTCGATCAGTGCGGTCATGTAGACGATCCAAAAGCCAGATGCAGACGAAAATGCACGGGGTCCAGAAGACTTTCCACGTGCTCCATGAAACGTTCGCGGCGATCGAACGTGGTGCGCGTCGCCTTGAGAAACACCGAGCCCGGCTGCCGCAACATCAGTGCCGCGTCATCGTTGCTCAGGGGCTCGGCGCCGATCCACTGATCGCCCCGATCACCGACATAGCCGTGGGCGGCCAGCGTGACTGTCAGCGAATCTTCGATCAGCCCGTCGCGGGGCAGATTTTCCAGGCCGTCGCAGGCCGGAATCAGCACACGCTCCAGGGAAACCACGCTGCCATCCCCGGCAGTTCGACGGCGATCCAGCGCGATGAACTCGGCTGTGCCAAACCGGCCCGCCAGATCAGGCCGCTGCACCGCCACCAGACGCAGAATCTCGGTGCTGACCTTGGCGCCGGTGTCGGCCAGGGCCTGTGCCCACCCGGCACGCTGATCCAGCGAGATGCCGTCATAGGTCACGATCGAACCGACGCCGGTTTGCGTGGCGATGTAGTTGCGTCGCTTGAGCTCGGACAGCGCTTCCCGGAGCGTGCCACGGCTGACGTTGAATTCCTGCGCGAGCAAGTTCTCACCGGGCAACAATTCGCCCGACCCCATCTGGCCGCTCTCGATGCGTCGCGCCAGCTCATCCACCACGCGTTTTTTCTTGTCGAATCGAACCTGTCTAATCATGTACAAATTGATATCCGAAAGTGGCTGGGAGGAGCAAGTGTTTTTTGAAATGCAATGGTCGATGAGTAACAGCAGATGACGGTCAGCAGCGCGCGTGTTGATAAGTGTCCAAAGCCTGAGAGCCCGGAATACCCACAGGCGCGCTGCCCGTCATGGTCGACTACCCGCTTTAGTCGACCGGGTTAACCACGCTCGATTCTTCGCCCACGATCTGACGAATGGCGCTGACGAACACGTCGACAGGCTGCCCACCGGAAACGGCGTACTGGTCGTTGAAGACGATTGTCGGCACCGAGCTCACGCCCCGCGACACCCACAATTGTTCCAGTTCGCGAACTTCGCTGGCGTACTGGTCGCTGCCCAGCAAGGCCTCGGCGCGCACTCGATCCAGGCCCACTTTCTGCGCGACATCCGCCAGCACCTGATGGCTGGATACGTTGGCATGCTGGCTGAAATAGGCGGTGAACAGCGCTTCTTTCAGCGCGTGTTGCTTGCCTTCCAGCTCGGCCCAATGAAGCAGTCGATGGGCGTCGAAGGTGTTGAATATGCGTCGCTCGCCCTGCTTGAAGACAAACCCGAGTTCTGCGCCGCGCTCGCGAATGTTTTCGGCATTGGCCTGGAATTGCTCGCGGGTCGAGCCGTACTTTTCGGCTATGTGCTCGAAGATGTCCTGGCCTTCCGGCGGCATCTGCGGGTTGAGTTCGAAGGGCTGGAAGTGAATGTCGGCTTGAACTTCATCGCCCAGATGCTCGAGCGCCTGGTCCAGCGCGCGCAGGCCGACGATGCACCAAGGGCAGGACACGTCGGAGATGAAGTCGATTTTCAGCGGAATGCTCATGGCAGCCTCGTGCAAGAGAGGAAAAGCTGCACGATACGCCGATCACGACGGCGCTCACACCCTACACCGGCGCGCTTGTTCTCAAGCAGCGGATCAAGCCCGCCGCTGCATCAGAGCTGGGCGACGTGGGAAGCGTCCTCGCGATGCTCGCGTAAATACGGCAACACCGCCGCCAGCAACGGGGCTTTGAAGGCTTCCTGAAAACGGTGGGCCAAGCCGGGAATGAGCTTCAGTTGACTGCCCTGAATGTGCGCCGCTACATGAATGCCATGCATCACTGGCAACAGCGGATCCGCCGTGCCGTGCACGACAAGCGTCGGCACCCGCAGACGATTCAACAGCTCCACGCGGCTGGGTTCAGCGAGGATCGCCAGAATCTGCCGTTTCACGCCTTCAGGATTGAACGCCCGGTCGTAGGAAACCGCCGCCTGATGCAGCAGCATCTGTCGATCATCCTTGACCTCCGGGCTGCCCAACGCAGCCAGCAAATCAGCCTGCTGCTCGAGTGCGGTCTGCCGGTCCGGCGCGCCACGACGGGCGAGCAGTTGCAACAACGCCGGGCTGGGCATCGGCAGGCCGGGCGCGCCGGAGCTGGTCATGATCAGCGTCAGACTTTCCACGCGCTTGGGCGCCATGTCGGCCAGATGCTGCGCAATCATGCCGCCCATGCTCGCCCCCAGCACATGGAATTGCTGAACATGCAGCGCATCCATCAGGCCTAGCGCATCCTGAGCCATGTCGGTCAGGGAATACGGCGCCGACACCGGCAGGCCGATCTTGTAGCGCAGCACTTCATAGGTGAGGTTGGCGCTTGAGGGAGCCTGGACCCAGGTCGACAATCCGACATCCCGGTTGTCGTAGCGAATGACCCGGAAGCCCTGCTGACACAGGGCGACGACCACCTCATCCGGCCAGTGGATCAACTGCCCGCCAAGCCCCATGACCAGCAGCAGCGCCGGATCGGAATCACGGCCGATGCTTTGATACGCCAGGTGCACGTCATCGAGCTCGGCCACTTGCGTGGGAACGTCAACATCGCATCGAGAGGCCGCAAAAGACGGCAGGCTGCACAAGAGCGCAGCCAGAAAAAGTAAAACCCGCATGGAAAAACACCGACACACAGAACCCCAGTAGGCCGCGAGTCTGATGAAGTTTGCTCAAGCGCGCTGCCACAGTTGCGTGACAGTTTGATGAAGAGGGCTGAGCGGTAGCAAAACGGTCATCTGGGCCTGCATTCACGCGGCCGCTGTTGCCGGGGTGCTGATCGAATCCGAGACCCAGAGGTTGTCGGCGAAGCGCAACTGAGCTTCCTTCACAACTTCCAGCGCGGCTTCAGCGTTGGCGCTGGCCGCGTCCAGTTCACCCACAACGCCCAATGACAGCACTTTGTAGGTCGGCAGGCGGTCCAGCACCAAGGGCATTTGTTCAGGCGCACTGAGCACATCGACATGCAGCCCTTGCACGGGCAGGCACACCGCGAGGCCAAGGTTACTGCCCAGCCCAAGACCGCCACACGAAACCGCGAGCAGCTTTTTAAGCGGTGAGTATTGCAGGGCGTGGTAGGCGCGCTCGAAGGCGTTCTTCCAGTCCTGCGGCAAGTCCAGGGTCAGGATCGGCTCATCGATCTGCACCCACTCGACGCCCTTGCCCGCCAGCCGACCGAGGATCTCGCCATACACCGGCAGCAGACGATCCAGCAGGTCGAGCTTGTCGAAGCCCTCACCCTCCGCCTGCCCCAGCCAGAGGTACGTCAACGGCCCAATGATTTCCGGCCGGATCGTTTGGCCCTGCGCGCGGGCTTCATCGACCTCATCGAACAGCGGCGCCCAGTTCAGGTTAAAGCGTTGGTCCGGGGTGAACGTCGGCACTGAATCCACCTCAACGCCGTCACCCAGCGTCTCGAGGATGTGCTTGAAGCCCCTGGCCACGCCGATGTGAGGAAAATTAGAGTTGTTGACCTGGCCCATGCTGACTGCTTCCTTCAAAAGATGGCGCCATTGTCGACACTTCCCCATACATGAGACAAACTCATTAAATTCGTGTTGATCACAAAATTTACTCATGGAGCGCCATCGGTGCTGGAAATTCGCCACCTGAAAACCCTGCATGCATTACGCGAAGCAGACAGCCTTGTTGACGCGGCTGACCGATTGCATCTGACCCAATCGGCGCTGTCTCACCAGTTCAAGGAGCTGGAAGAGCGCATGGGCATGCCGCTGTTCGTGCGCAAGACCAAACCGGTGCGGTTCACCAGCGCGGGCTTGCGCCTGCTGCAACTGGCTGACTCGGTGCTGCCGCAACTGCGCCATGCCGAGCGCGATATCTCGCGGCTCGCCGGCGGTGTCGCCGGGCGCCTGCACATGGCCATCGAATGCCACAGTTGCTTTCAGTGGCTGATGCCGACGATCGATCAGTTCCGCGATGCCTGGCCGGAGGTAGAGCTTGATCTGGCGTCGGGTTTCGCTTTCGCGCCCCTGCCCGCCCTGGCCCGTGGCGATCTGGATCTGGTAGTGACCTCGGACCCGTTGGAACTGGCAGGCATTACCTATGTGCCGCTGTTCACCTACGAGGCCATGCTCGCAGTCGCCAACCAGCATCCGCTGGCAGCCAGGCCTTATGTGGTGCCGGAAGACCTGATCAATGAAATCCTGATCACCTACCCCGTCGAGCGCGACCGCCTGGACATCTTCACGCGTTTCCTTGAACCAGCCGACATCGAACCGGCGCAGGTGCGCACGTCCGAACTGACGGTGATGATGATGCAACTGGTCGCCAGCGGACGCGGCGTCTGTGGGATGCCGCACTGGGCGCTGCATGAATACAGCTCACGCGGCTACGTGAAGGGCAAGCGGCTGGGGGAAAAAGGATTGTTCGCCACGCTGTACGCGGCGATTCGCGCAGACATGCTGGACGCGCCCTACATGCGTGACTTCCTGCTGACGGCGAAGGACACGTCGTTTTCGACACTGGATGGAGTGAGCGCGGTTCGTTAATCCGCCCCGCTGCTTACCCCATGCAATGCGGTCCCTGCAAATCAGGCGTTTTGCAGGCTTCGGTACAGCGGCAGTATCGAATCCCGGGTCAGCGGCGCCAGATGCAACTGGTCGATATTCCCGCCGTCGACCCAGATTGCTTCCTCGATCTCGGCCGCCGGATTGACCGGGTCCTCAACCTGAACGCCATAGAGCTGGCAGTTCACTTCGAAGCCCGGTTCGTTCGCCGCTAACGCCGAAAACTCGCCCAGAAACCGCGCGTGTTCAGGCGCGATGACCAGCCCCAATTCCTCGTTCAGCTCACGGGCCAGCGCATCGAGCGCCGACTCACCGGCGTCGATCTTGCCGCCCGGCTGCATGAACGCTTCGGTCCCGCGTTTGCGCACCAGCAATGTTTTGCCATCGGCACGGGTCAGCAGCGCGGCGGCGATACGGAGCGTTTTCACCGTCACAGCACCACCTCGGTCTTCAGCGCGCGGGTTTCTTCGGCGCGTTCCAGCGCCAACGTGATCAACCGGTCGATCAGCTCGGCGTAGCTCAATCCGCTGGCCTGCCAGAGTTTCGGGTACATGCTGATGGAGGTGAAACCGGGGAGCGTGTTGACCTCGTTGATGATGATTTCCCGTGCCTCGGTGACAAAGAAATCCACCCGCGCCAGGCCGGCGCAGCCCAGCACGCGATAGGCCTGCAGCGCCACTTCACGCACGGCTTCACTCATGTCTTCGGGCATCTGCGCGGGGATCGCGATGCGCGCCTGACCGTCGTTCAGGTACTTGGTGTCGTAGGCATAAAACTCGTCATTGGCGACGACTTCACCGCACACGCTGACCTTCGGTTCGTGGTTGCCCAGCACGGCGCATTCCACTTCACGACCGACAATGCCCTGCTCGATCAGCACCTTGTTGTCGTAGTCAAAAGCCAGTTTCAGCGCAGCGGCATAACCGGCTTCGTCGACGACTTTGCTCACGCCGACCGACGATCCCTGACACGCCGGCTTGACGAAAAGCGGCAGCCCCAGTTGTGCCGAGACGCTGACAAAATCCACCGTCTCGCCACGGTGAAGGACCACAAACGGCGCAACCGAAATACCCGCATCGCGCAGCAGCCGTTTGGTCACGTCCTTGTCCATGCAGGCCGCGGAGCTCAGCACATCCGGACCCACGAACGGAATGTCCAGCAGGCGCAACATGCCCTGCAGGCAGCCGTCTTCCCCGAAACTGCCGTGGATCAACGGGAACACCACGTCGATGCGCGGCACCTCTGCGCCGGTCTGCACTTCCACGAACTGCGGCCCGCTGGCGCCTGGCATCAGCGAAAGAAGGCGGCCGGATTCACTGAGTTTGATGTGCGCAGGATCGGTGGGGTTCTGCAGGTAATCCTGCTCGTCGAAGCGCAGCCAATGGCCCTGCTTGTCGACGCCGATAAGGGTGATGGAGAAGTTGTTGCGATCAATCGCGTTGATCACGTTGCGCGCCGACTGCAACGACACTTCATGCTCGGAGGATTGCCCACCGAAAACGATGGCGACTGACTTTTTCAAAGGGGGATGCTCCTGAATTTCAGGCCGCAGAGCTAAAAGCAATTTGGCCCGATAGTCCAGTGCCAAGGTGGCCTGCAAGACGGAATACAGTGAAAAAACAGCAAAAAAATCCCGCGCCCGGGTGATCGACTGGCGATGCCCGGAGCGCGGGAAGTGCTGCTGTCATTCCTCTTTCTTGGCGCCGGAGCCAAAGGTGGCGAAGCGCTTGTTGAAGCCGGCGATACGGCCTTCGGTGGTGGTCTTGCGCTGTTGGCCGGTGTACATGGGATGCGACGCGCTGGACACGTCGAGGGCAACGTAAGGGTAGGAGTTGCCATCGGTGTGCGTGTGCGTGCGGTCGGTGTCAACCGTGGAGCCGATCAGAAAAAACACATCGGCAGCGGTGTCGTGGAACAGCACTTGGCGGTAGTCGGGATGGATGTCGGCTTTCATCGTCTTTCTCCAGAATGTAAGCAATCATGTAATACGTTATACAGTATCAATTCAGCAAAGTTCAATCGGAAACGATTTTGTAACCGTTACAACTTTCGGCTTTTCCGGCGCCTCCCCTGCCGCTAACGTTCGCGCCCTGACGACCCAGCCCCGTCACGGACGGGAACGGAATGAACAACACCAGGAGGTAGTGCCATGCACCTGATCGATCGATACGAAATGAGCGTCCCCGCACACATGAAGCTGATTGACGCCCGCAGCGCGTTGAATCATCTGCAGCGTCTGGTCCAGGCAACCGACGGCAAGCCTGACGCCGAGCAACTCGTCAGCCTGCTCGCCACGATCGTGGAGGCTTTTCACGAAGCCGCTGACGACGTCATGCCGGTCAACGACCACGACGTGTTCATGCGCCAGGCGTGCGAGTGGAACTACATCGGGCTGTCTCCCAAAGAGCGCGAAGTGCTCCACGAGATCCGCTGCTGCAATGACGACGGCAAAGAAGACATCTATCGAATGGTCAGCGAGACGCTGGACCGCAAGCCGATGCTGATGCCAGAAGCTCAGTAATCCAGGGTTGCGTTCAGGATCTGCTCGCACAAAAAGGGCGCCTGTGGATGGCGCCCGCGCTGCATCGCCCGCCGTGTCACTAGGCCGCTTCTTGAAAATCCATTTCCGGCGGCTGACGACGGAATCCGCCGGTCAGCCACGCCAGGTACACACAGCCGATGGCCAACCAGGCCAAACCCAGCATGATCGCCAGTTTGTCCAGGCTGATCATCAGCCACAGATCGGCAATCAGGCCAATCAGTGGGCAGATCAGGAACAGCAGCAGCTCGCGGGGCCCGCGTTTCTCGCCCGCAATCCAGTAGTGAAAAATGACCGACAGGTTGACCAGACTGAACGCCAGAAACGCGCCGAAGTTGATGAACGAGGTGGACGTGGTGACGTCCAGTTTCAGCGCCAGCAAGGCCACCACCGCGCACAACAGAATACTGTTGACCGGCGTGCCGAATCGTTCGCTCAGGCTGGCAAAGAACGACTTGGGCAACACCCCGTCGCGGCCCATCGCATAGAGCAGGCGCGAGCCGCTGGCCTGGGCGGAAAGCCCTGACGCGAACTGCCCGACGATAAGGCCAATGAGGAAAATCGTCACAAACACGTCGCCGCCGATGTTGCGCGCGATTTCATAGGCGGCCGAGTCGACGTTTTCGAACTGAGCCGAGGGATGGGCAAGCTGCACAAAGTACGACACGCCGACAAAGATCAACCCGCCGATCAGCGTGATGAGCATGATCGCCCGGGGAATGGTGCGACGCGGATCGCGGGTTTCTTCGGTCAGGGTGCTGACGGCGTCGAAGCCCAGGAAGGAATAACAGGCAATCGCCGCTCCGCTCATGATCAACGGCATCTGCATGTCACCGTTCAGGAAGGGCGACAGCGTCCACAACGGTTTGCTGGCATCGCCGCCGATGTAATGGATGCACAGCGCCACGAAGGCGGCGAGCACCAGGAACTGCACGATCATCAGCAAGGCGTTGATGGTATTGGCGAGCTTGAGGCCCACGATGTTGATCAGGCTGGTCACGACGATGAACGTCAGCACCCACACCGGCTGTGGCACATACGGGAACGCAGAGCCCAGATACGCGGCACCGATCAGCCAGATCGCCATGGGCAAGAACAGGTAATCCAGCAGCACCGCCCAGCCGGCAATAAACCCCAGCTTGGGGCTGATGGCTTTGCGCACGTAGCTGTAGGCAGAGCCGGCCACCGGAAACGCAGCCGCCATGCGGCCGTAACTCATGGCCGTGAAAAACATGGCAACCAGAGCGGCCAGATAAGACGCGGGGACCATGCCCCCGGTGGTTTGCGCAAGGATACCAAAGGTGCCGAGCACAATGATGGGGGTCATGTAGGCGATGCCGAACAGCACCACCGACCCTAATGAAAGGGTGCGTTGCAAGCGAGCCATGAGCGACTACTCCGAAATTTATAGGTTTTATGGCAGAGAAAAGTGCGGCAGAACAAAGGCGTATTTTTAGTTGGAGGGCGTGCATCCACTGCCGCGTTCGACGCAGCAGTGAGGGTTCATTCTTCTTATTAGGCTTGTTAGAGATGTCTCTTCTGACGCTTCAGGGAATGATCAGCTCGCGCACGCCGTTGGCATGTTCGACGACTTCGCCCGGCAGTCGCAGGCGCTGGTCATCCAGGTAGCGGTAATCGCGACGCGCAGCCTGTAGCTGCCCAAGGTCGAGTTCGGCGGTGAGTTGCGTGTCTTCCCGACCCGCCTCGTGCAACAAAGCCCCGAATGGGTCAACCAGTGCGCTGCCGCCCGCGAATACCAGCCCGCCCTCGCCTTCGCCGACGCGATTGACCATGAGCGCGAACGCCTGATTTTCCTGAGCACGGGCCATGATTGCGGTGCGGTGGGTCGGACCGTAGGGGTCCATGTTGCCGTTGGTGACGATGATCAGATCAACGCCGAGTTGCGCCAGCGCGCGGGCCGACTCCGGGAACTCGATGTCGTAGCAGATCAACAGGCCGACCCGCAGCCCGTTCCACTCACAGGTGGCGTATCGATCGCCCGCGCTGAACACGCCGCGATCGGACGCCCACAAATGCGTCTTGCGGTAACGCAGGGCGATGCCTTCGGGGGTAATGAGCAACGTGGTGTTGAAGAACGCGCCGTTGTCATTTTCGGCCATGCCGATCACGACGGAGACACCGCGCGCCCGCGCCGCTTCACGAATGGCGCTGACACTGGGGCCGTCCAGCGCTTCGGACACCCGGGCAACGGTCTCGCTGGAGGGGAAGCCCATCAGGTGCGTTTCCGGGAACACGATCAGCGCAGTGTCGTCAGCGCATGCCGCAATGGCATTCAGCGCGCGCTTGAGATTGTGGACGGTGTCGTTGTCCTGGCCCGTCAATTGGGCGAGTTCCACCTTCATGGGTTCTCCTTATAAGGTCGCGGGCCGGTCGGGCACAAAATGCTGGCCTGATGATTGGCTCTGCGGGCAGTATGCGCATCAGTAAGTGTTACGGGGAATTACGCAGCTGTAGTAACCCAATAGGGGTAGAGGATGACAATCGCACTTCAGGACATGGCCTGGCATCGCTCGGTCGGGCAGTTGATTGAAGCGCTGGACCGCCCCAATTTCTGGGCCCAACTGGTGCGGCTGCTTGATCAGTTCGTCAGTTTCGATAGCTGGGTCGCGCTGCAATTCAGCTCCGGGCAGCGCCCGCAGGTGTTCGCCGAGAGCCCGGCTGAAGATGGCAGCCCTGACCAACTGTTTCAGGATTACCTCAAAGGCCTGTACCTGCTCGACCCCTTCTACGTCGCCAGCCGCGAGCGCTCGCAAAGCGGCCTGTTCCGCCTTGCCGAAGTCGCGCCCGAGCATTTCGAACTCACCGAGTATTACCAGCGTTACTTTCGGCTGAACGTCGTCGCCGATGAAATTCAGTTCAATTGCCAGATCGACCAGGACCGCACCCTGTGCCTGTCCCTGGGCTCAACCCAACGATTCAGCGCCAAACAGATTGCCCTGCTGTCGATGATCCAGCCGTGGGTCATCGCCCTGTTACGCCAGCGTCTGCCCTTCGAAATTGAAGCTGCGGCAACCGACCAAGAGCTGCTCGATACGCCGTTGCCGATGAGCAACTGGCGCAAACAGCTCGAAGCATCGGCTCAGCACAGCCGTGGCGCGCAACTGACGGCTCGGGAGCTGGAGGTGGGTCGACTGATGCTCAGCGGCTGTTCGAGCAAGGAAATCGCCCGCAAGCTCGCCATCTCTGCGGAAACCGTGCGCGTCCACAAAAAGCACATGTACAGCAAACTTGGCATCAAATCGCAATCCGAGCTGTTTTCGATTTTTCTTCAAGCGCAGAGCGCTTGAGTCGCAGGACTGGCTTGCCCGATTGAAGCAATCGCGACGGTGCCAGCCAAGAAGGGTCTGTCTCGCTGTGTGAAGCGTCTCAAATCGAGACATCCTGCAACATCCACCCTTTGCTTTTACCCCGCAAACCCGCCACCCTGCGCGCCGCCGATCAGACCCTGCTGACGGCAAGGAACCACGGCCGCCACTGGCCCCTCTTCTTTAAACACCTTTGCAAGGCCCACCGTCATGACGAACGGACGCGACCATCGCATCGACTTCTTTCGGGGTCTGGCGCTGATTTTCATTTTTTGGGATCACGTGCCAGCCAACCCTTTCGCGCAACTGACGCTGCGCAATTTTGGTTTCAGCGACGCCGCCGAGGTGTTCGTGTTTCTCGCCGGCTACGCCGCCGTACTCGCTTATGGCCGCGTGGCGCAACGGGACGGTTACGTGGTGGCTTGCCTGCGTATCCTGCGGCGCACATGGGTGCTGTACGTCGCACACATTTTCCTGCTGACACTGCTGATGGGCATCGTTTTCGTCGCCAACAATCACGTCGAAACCCGCGACATGGTGCGTGAGATGGGCCTGGAGTATTTCGTCGGCAACCCGCAGCAGGCGCTGGCCGATGAACTGTTGTTGCGCTTCAAACCCAACCTCACCGACCCGCTGCCGCTGTACATCCTGCTGATGGGCGCGTTGCCGCTGATCCTGCCTATCATGCTGCGCAACGCAGCGCTGGCGATCGGCCTGTCGATTGCGCTGTACATGATGGTGCCGCTGCTCGGCTGGAACCTGAGCGCCTACGAAGGCGGCGGTTACTGGTATTTCAATCCGGTCGCCTGGCAGCTGATCTTCGTGCTCGGCGGCGCCTTCGCCCTGCATACCCAACGGGCGCCAATCGTAATCGCCCCTGCTCGGCCGCTTTGGCAACAGCCGCTGTTTTTCATAGCGGCGGCTTACCTGCTGATGGCCGGCGTCATCACCGTGCTGTGGAAATTTCCTGACGTGCATGACGCGCTCCTGCCTACCGCGCTCACTGAATTGATCTACCCGATCAGCAAGACAGACCTGTCTCCGGTGCGCCTGCTGCATTTCCTTGCGCTGGTGTATGTCGTCGCAAAAACGCTGCCGACGTCGATGACCTGGCTCGACAACTGGCCTGTCCGGCAGACCTGCCGAATGGGTCGCTATTCGCTGGAAATTTTCTGCCTCGGCGTCCTACTCGCCCCGCTGGCCGACATGGCGAACGCGCTGGCGGACGACGCCTGGCAAATGCGCGTGATCACCGCGTTGCTTGGCCTGGGGTTGATGCTGCTGTTGTCGAACTGGCTGGAGTTGAACAAGCGGTTGGGCAGCCCGAAGGCGGCGCGGGTGGTGAAGGTTTGATGAGGCTGTCGCGCACTGCCTGACGGACAGCCTCTCACCACGGTTCGTACCGTTCCGAGTCTCCATCCGCTCGTCAAACAAGCTCCACCTCGATCCGGAACCAAGGTTGCACATCGGAAAGATCTTACGCCCCTGCGCACAAAATCCCCTCCGTGCCCACCAGCGTCTACGCTTGTAACAAGTGCGATGTGCAGGTTTGACCGGGCCAACGATATGGGCGCTTTTTGGCATTCCGATACGAAGAAGGCTGCGGTCAAGGCTGACAGTCAGGGGAACGGATCAATGCCCGCCCATGCTCGCCCACGGCGTTACGTGTGGCGGTTTCTGCTGGTGGCGGTGCTGACGGCAGCGGTGATCCTGGGATTTGTGGTTTCGACCGAAGTGCGCAGCTCCCGTTTGCAGGCCCAGGAGTTCAGTCACCTGGCCCAAGGCCTGAGCTACCGCGTCGAAGCCGGTCCCAGCGACGCGATTGTGTATCCCGGTGACGGGCCTTTCGACAAGCGTCTGGGCTATTCCGCTCTGGGCGAATTTCTGCCGCGCTTGCTCAAGCGTGACTACCTGATCAGCGCCCAGGCGCGCTTCTCCCCCGATCTTATAGCCTACGCCAAGCGCGGTTTCTTCGTGCCGTATCAGGAGAAGATTCAGTCCGGCCTGACCATTACCGACTGCCGCGCCGAGCCTCTGTATCAGTACACCTACCCGCAGCAGCTGTACCCGACCTTCGCCGCCATCCCGCCTGTGCTGGTCAACAGCCTGCTGTTTATTGAAAACCGCGACCTGCTGGACGCTCAGCGCCCGCTCGCCAACCCGGCGGTGGACTGGCCAAGGTTTTTCAAAGCGGCGCTTTCCCAAGTGGCGAAGGTGGTGGGGTTGCCGGGGCAATCGGCCGGTGGCAGCACGCTGGCGACTCAATTGGAGAAGTACCGGCACTCGCCGGACGGCCTGACGCTGTCGGGCAGCGAGAAGATCCGGCAGATGGTGTCCGCCAGCGTTCGCGCTTATCAGCCGGGGCAGCAGACCTTTGAGGCGCGGCAACGCGTGGTGCGGGATTATCTCAACAGCGTGCCGCTGTCGGCGGTACCCGGTCATGGCGAAGTCCACGGTATGGCCGAAGGTTTGCGGGTCTGGTACGGCGCGGACTTCGACCGCACTAATCAGCTGCTGGCTTCGACAGCCAAGGACGATAAAACCCTGGCGGCGAAAGGGTTGGCGCTGCGCGAAGTCCTGTCGTTGGTGATCGCCCAACGCAGGCCCTCACACTTTCTGGCGAAGGGTCGCAAGGAGCTCGCGGATCTGACTGACAGCCATCTGCGCGTGCTCGCACAGAACAATGTCATCGATCAACCGTTGGCCGACGCCGCACTGGCGGCCAGCGTGACCTATCGCGACTGGGTGCAGCAGCCGACCGTGCAGCCGATTGAGAGCAACAAAGGCATCACTGTCGCGCGCACGCGGCTGTCGAACATGCTCAACCGTTCGCTTTACGACCTCGATCGCCTGGATCTGTCGGCCACCAGCACGCTGCAGAACGACCTGCAGATCAGCGTCGGTCAGTACCTGCGCGACCTTGCCAAACCCGAATTTGCCGGTCAGATGGGCTTGATCGGCGAGCACCTGTTGACACCCACCAGCACCCAGGCGGTGCGTTACAGCTTCACGCTGTTTGAGCGCGACCCGGATGGCTCGCGGGTGCGGGTGCAAACTGACAGCACCGATCAGCCGTTCGACATCAACGAGGGCAGCAAGCTGGAGCTGGGTTCGACGGCCAAGATGCGCGTGCTGACGACCTATTTGCAGGTCATCGCCGAGCTGCACGACAAGTATGCCGCTCAGCCCAACAGCGCCCTGAAGAAAACCCCGGTGGGGGATTCCGACCGACTCAGCCGCTGGGCCGTGGATTACCTGATTCAGAACACCGATCGTGACCTGTCGAAGATGCTCGCTGCTGCCCTCGACCGTCAGTATTCGGCCAGCCCCGGGGAGAGTTTTTTCACCGGCGGCGGCCTGCATCATTTCAATAATTTCCGCCGGGAGGACAACGCCCGCAACCCCACCCTTCGCGAGGCGTTGCGCGAGTCGATCAATCTGCCGTTCATTCGCCTGATGCGTGATCTGGTGCGCTACACCACCTATCAGGGGCCCAACAACAGTGCGGTGTTGCTCAAGGACGACAGCGACCCGAGGCGTCAGGAATACCTGGCCGATTTTGCCGACCGCGAGGGCAAGTCATTCCTGTTGCGCTTCTGGAAGCGCTATAAAAACAAATCCACCCAGGACCGGCTCGACACCTTTCTCGACGGGGTGCATCCCGCTGCGAGCCGGCTTGCCGCCGTGCACCGCTATCTGCTGCCGAACGCCACGCAGAGCGCCTTCAATGCGTTTGTTCGTGCGCACATGGCCGGGGAGAAAAGCAAAACGGCGCTGACCGAAAAGCGTCTGGACGAACTTTATTTCGCCTATGGCCCTGGCAAGTTCGATCTGCCGGATCAGGGCTACGTTGCCCGCGTGCACCCGCTGGATCTGTGGCTGGTGGGGTATCTGCTGCAGAACCCGGACGCCACGTTCAAGGACGCCGTCGCGGCCAGCCGTTTCGAGCGGCAGGAAGTCTACAGCTGGCTGTTCAAGAGCCAGCACAAGAGCGCTCGCGACAGCCGCATTCGCACGATGCTGGAGATCGAAGCGTTCCTGGATATCCATCAGCGCTGGCAGCGGCTGGGCTATCCGTTCGATCATCTGGTGCCTTCACTGGCGACCGCGATCGGCAGTTCTGGTGATCGGCCCGCCGCGCTCGCCGAACTCATCGGCATTATCCAGAACGATGGCATTCGCCTGCCGGTGTTGCGCATCGACAGCCTGCACTTCGCTGCGCAGACGCCTTACGAAACCCAACTGATCAACAACCCCGAGTTGGGCAAGCGGGTGCTGCCGTCGGAAGTCGCTGCGGCCATGCGCGAGGCGCTGTCACAGGTGGTCGATGCCGGCACGGCGAGGCGGGTGTCCGGCAGTTTCAAAACTCAGGATGGCAGCGTGCTGGCCATGGGCGGCAAGACCGGCACGGGCGACAACCGCATCGAAAGCATCGGCGCAGGTGGGCGAATCCTGGCGTCCAAGGCCATCAATCGGACCGCGACCTTCGTGTTTTTCATCGGCGACAACCACTACGGCACGCTGACCGCCTACGTCCCCGGACGCGCCGCCGAAAGCTTCAAATTCACCTCCGCCCTTCCGGTGCAAGTGCTCAAAGGCATGGCGCCGATTCTCAATCCCTACCTGGAGCCGGGCACTTTCACGCAGTGCAAGGCGCCCGTTCCTACGCAGGTGACAACGCGTCTGTAGCCGGTTTTTCATTGAAGTCATCGCGTTCGTCTCCTGAAAACCGGGAGACAACCGTTCGTCTTAACGCGTCTTGTGGAAACAATAAGATATATCTTAAGGTATATCTAACTTGTACCAAGAGATGAAAAAAATGAAAGACCACTCACACGATCACCCCCACCACCATCGTCCTCACTTCGGCGAACACGGCGACGGCCGCGATGGTTTCGAGAAACGTACCGGCCGTGAACGCGGCGGCCGCGGGCCTCGGGTATTTGCCCCGGGCGACCTGAAATTGCTGCTGCTGGCGTTGATCGCCGATCAGCCGTGCCACGGGTATGACTTGATTCGCCAGATCGAAGCGCTGTTCGACGGCGCCTACAGCCCGAGCCCGGGCGTGATTTACCCGACGCTGACCTTTCTGGAAGAGAGCGAGTTGATTCAGGGCGATTCCGATGGCGGCAAGAAGCGCTATGGCATCACTGAGGCCGGTCAGCAGTTCCTGACTGAACAGGCGGTGGCACTGGATGGCGTGAAAATGCGCATCGACGTCAGCAAGCGCTCGTTGCGCGGCCATGATCGTCCGCCGGAAATCCACGAGGCCGTGCACAACCTGCGTCATGCATTGCAGATGCACCACGGTCGCTGGAACCCCGAGGAAATCCTGCGGGTTCGCGACCTGTTGAACGACACCGCGAAAGCCATCGTCGACGGCCAACAACCTGCGTCGGAGAAATCGGAATGAATGCACCCCAGGGAATTCACCGCGTCAGCCACGAGATCAAACGTCGCAAGCTGCAAGTGCTGAAGATCACCGACATCACCCCGCGCATGCGCCGCATCACCTTGCACGGGCCGGAGCTTGCGGGGTTCATCAGTCTGGGCACGGATGACCACGTCAAACTGTTGTTCGCCACCACGCCCGAAGAGCAGGCGGCGCTGGACAGCGATGCGCCGCTGCAAAACGCTGAAGGCCCGCGCCCGACGATGCGCGATTACACCCCCCGTCGCTACGACCCGCAAACCGACGAGCTGGACATCGATTTCGTGCTGCATGGCGACGGTCCGGCGGCAACCTGGGCGGCTCAGGCCGAAGCCGGGCAAACGCTGAATATCGCCGGGCCTCGGGGTTCGATGATCGTGCCGGACATGTTCGACAGCTATCTGCTGATCGGCGACGAAACCGCCCTCCCCGCCATTGGTCGTCGGCTGGAAGCATTGTCGGCCGGTCGACGTGCGCTAGTAGTGGTTGAAATCGATAACTTGGCGGAGCGTCAGGCGCTGACCAGCGATGCGAAGATTGAAGTGATCTGGGTGGTGCGTGGCGAGCAGGACCTGCTTGAGGTCACGCGCCAACTGACCCTGCCGCAAGGCAGCTTGTACGCTTGGGTCGCGACCGAGTCGTCCCTGTCACGCAAAGTGCGGCGCGTGCTGCTGGATGAGTTCAAGCTGGACGAAGCGGCCGTCAAGGCAGCAGGCTACTGGCGCGCGGACGGTTCGGACGAGGAGTGAGGTGTACGAGATCCTCGGGATGATTGAGTGCTGCAGGCGCGCCAGATTCGGGGCGTCTCAGCATGATTGAGGTTTACGACTGCCCTCTGCGGCCCGAAATCCTGTCTATCCCATACACGACTGACCCAATCACCACAAAACCTGCCAGCACGCCCAACGCATTGGTCAGCGCCTTGGCCACTCCAAGCGTGCCGATGTCCAGGAATGGATAAAGATAGTCGCCGAAGACATTCCCGCGCAGCAGCAAATAGCCGAAGTACACAACGGGATACAGCGTCCAGATCAGCACATGTCGAGGTCTCAACAGACCTTTGGGCACGAAGAACAACCAGTAGCCGAGGAACAGCAGCGGCATGATGTCGTGCAGCAATTCATCGGCGATCCACTGCCATCCTTCGGGCGTCCACAGATGGCGCAGCAGCAGGTTGTAGGCGAGGCTCACCAGAATGATGCAAGTGGTGATCCCGGCGCAGACGACGGGCGAACGGAAGAACCGATACCCCGCCGAGTGCCGGTCGATGACCGCGCAGCTCAGTGCCACCGCCACCAGCGTGTTGGTCACCACGGTGAAGAAGCTGCAGAAGCGGACCAGTCCACCGAGGAGGCTGGCGTGGTCGATCCATCGCCCCCAGAGAATCAGGTACAGCTGCACCGCGAGCCCGAACCAGCCCAGCATGGCGGCCGTGATGACAAAACGGCGCCGGCCTGGAGACAGGTGCAACGTGGGGCTGGGCATCTCGATCAAATCCTTGGCAGGCCGCAAGTCAGCTCGGGCGCTTGGTACGCGCCAGCTTGATGTACAACCCTTCGACCTTCTCCCGCGCCCAGGGTGTTTTGCGCAGAAACGTCAGGCTGGACTTGATGCTCGGGTCGCTCTTGAAGCAGCGAATGTCGATCCGCTCAGCCAGCCCCGACCACTCGTAATGCTCGACCAGCGCGATGAGGATCTGCTCCAGCGTCACGCCGTGCAGCGGGTTGTTGTTGGGTGTGGTCATGGCGGGCCTATGGACGCTGATGGGACAGGACAGTTTCGCGAGCTGCGCACCTTAGCGGACGCACCGGCGGGTGTGAAGGGTTGGGTGATTTTCAGGATTTTAGTGGGACCGGCTTCAGCCGGGAAAGCGTCATTCACCACACCGCGACATTTATGGTGCTGACACGGGCCTCTTCCCGGCTAAAGCCGGTCCCACATTTGGATCGCGTGCATTCACTCCATTCTCGCTGGCACGGCGCAGGCTCTTAGTGGGACCGGCTTCAGCCGGGAAAGCGCCAGCCGCCATGTCGCAGAATCCTGCGGATTGGATGCCCCTGACTAAACACTCATCCATGCGCTGCCTGCAAAGGTCAGCGGCAAATCGCCCTTCCCCGCAGCACCGTAAACAGGCGGGTTGAACAGTGGACAGCGCTGCCCTGCCTGCCCGCCACTGTTACGTCAATCGCAACGATCCATGTCGCAATTTCGACTTTTTAAAAAATTGTTAGGGCCCTATCATCGCCGCCCTAAACGCTGAAACGGTTAATTCGTCATTTGTTAAGACCTTGCAATGCGCCTTCAAAGCGTTGCGAGCGGCATCGCCTTTTGCTCTCGAATAACTCAAAAAGACCTCCCGCCCTATGTCCAGTCATCTGAAACGCCTGACCTGCACCCCGACCTGCAAATCGTCCCGAGCCTTTCGTCACGCCAGCGCGCTGAGCCTTGCGGCGCTGGGGTTCGCGACCTGCGCCCACGCAGCGCCGGCGTTCGACAGCACGTCGCCGTGGATGCTGGGTGACTGGGGCGGCAAGCGCAGCGAGCTTTCCGAACAGGGTTACGACTTCAAGCTCGATTCAGTCGTGGAAGTGGGCTCCAACCTGCACGGCGGCTACAACCATGACAAGGCGACCCGTTACAGCGACCAGTTCGCCCTCGGCGCGCACATGGACCTGCAGAAAATCCTCGGCTGGCACGACGCCGAATTTCAGCTGACCCTGACCAATCGCAACGGCGACAACATCAGCAACGACCGCGTGGGCGATCCGCGCACCGGCACCATTTCGTCGTCCCAGGAAGTCTGGGGCCGTGGCAACGTCACGCGCCTGACCGACCTCTGGTACCAGCAGAAATTTCTCGACCAGACGCTCAGCTTAAAAGTCGGCCGGTTCAATGAAGGCGAAGACTTCAACACCTTCCCGTGCGACTTCCAGAACCTGGCGCTGTGCGGCTCGCAGGTCGGCAACTGGGGCGGCGGCATCTGGTACAACTGGCCGATCAGCCAGTGGGCGATGCGCGTCAAATACCAGCTCAATGCTGAACTGTTCGTGCAGGTCGGTGCGTTCGAGCAGAACCCGTCCAACCTGGAAAACGACAACGCCTTCAAACTCAGCGGCAGCGGCACGAAGGGCGCGGTATTGCCGGTCGAGGTGGTCTGGTCGCCGAAGGTTAACGGCCTGCCGGGCGAATACCGCGCCGGTTACTACTACAGCGCCGCCGACAGCAGCGACGTTTACAAGGACAGCAACGGTCGATACGCCGCCCAGAGCGGCGATGACTACGCCTCGTCGTCCAGCAAACACGGCATGTGGCTGACCCTGCGCCAGCAAGTCACCAGCGAGGCCAGCGATAACAGCCGCGGCCTGAGCCTGTTCGCAAACGGCACGCTGCACGACAAGAAAACCAACATGATCGACAACTTCGTTGCCCTCGGCGCGACGTACAAAGGCCCGTTTGATGCGCGCCCCGAGGATGACATCGGCGTCGGCATCAGCCGCATCCACGTCAACCCGGCGTACCGCAAGAACATCAACCTGCGCAATCAGGCCGAAGGCGTCTCGGACTACAACGACCCGGCCTTCCTGCCCCTGCAGGACACTGAATACAACGCCGAAATCTACTACGGCGTGCACGTCGCCAACTGGCTGACCGTGCGCCCGAACCTGCAATTCATCCGTCATCCGGGCGGCGTGAATCAGGTCGATGACGCACTGGTCGCGGGGTTGAAAATCCAGTCCTCGTTCTGATCAGCCCCACTCGTCCGTCTGCACCCAGGCATCGGCATTGAAGGCATGGCTAAACGGCCGCGCCTTCACGCCAACACGCGTTAACCACCACATCGTACGGAGTACAACACTTATGAGCACTGAGGGTGCTTTCGGTAAGGGTCGCCTGCTTCCGAGCTTGCTCGGGCTGGTGATTCTGATAATGGGTCTGGCCTTGCTGGTCGGGGGCATCAAACTGCTGACCCTGGGCGGGTCGCTTTACTACCTGCTGGCCGGCATCGGCTTTGCCATCACCGGCGTCCTGCTGATGATGGGTCGCAGCGCGGCCTTCGGCCTGTACGCACTGGTGTTGTTTGCCAGTACGGTATGGGCGCTGTGGGAAGTGGGCCTGGATTGGTGGCAACTGGTGCCACGTCTGGCACTCTGGTTTGCCCTGGGCATCGTGATGCTGCTGCCATGGTTCCGTCGTCCGGTCCTGCGTGGCCAGGTCGGCGATACCGGTACGCGCGCATTGGGCGCCGCCGTGATTGTCGCGGGCATCGCCGCGCTGGCCAGCCAATTCACCCACCCCGGTGAAATCAAAGGCCAGCTGGACCGCGAAACCGCCGGCACCACCAGCGCCGCGCCGGCCATGCCTGACGGCGACTGGCAGTCCTACGGCCGCACGGCCTTCGGCGATCGCTACTCGCCGCTGTCGCAGATCACCCCGGACAACGTCAGCAAGCTGGTCCCGGCGTGGACCTATCGCACGGGCGACATTCCGGGTCCGAACGATCCGGGTGAAACCACGGCCGAAAACACCCCGCTGAAAGTCAACGGCATGCTCTACGTCTGCACGCCGCACAGCCAGGTCATCGCACTGGACCCGGACACCGGCAAGGAAATCTGGCGCTTCGATCCGAAGATCAGCAGCGGCAAAGCAGCCAACTTCAAGGGTTGGGCGCACATGACCTGCCGTGGCGTGTCGTATCACGATGACGCCGCCTACGCTGCCGCCACTCCGACCGACGCTGCTGCCCCTGCGCAAAGCCCGGCCGCTCCGGCAGTTGCTGGGGCAGCCAATGCCTGCCCGCGTCGCATCTTCCTGCCGACCGCCGACACCCGTCTGATCGCACTGAACGCCGACACCGGCAAAATGTGTGAAGACTTCGGCACCAACGGTTCGATCGACCTGAGCGCCAACATCGGCACTTACGCACCGGGCGGTTACTACTCGACGTCGCCACCGGCCGTGACCAAAGACCTGGTGGTCATTGGCGGTCACGTCACCGACAACGTGTCCACCGATGAGCCTTCGGGCGTGATCCGTGCGTTCGACGTCCACACCGGCCGTCTGGTCTGGAACTGGGACAGCGGCAATCCGGACGACACCACGCCGATTGCCGAGGGCAAGACCTACACCCGCAACTCGCCCAACATGTGGTCGATGTTCAGCGTCGACGAAAAGCTGGGCCTGCTCTACCTGCCGATGGGCAACCAGATGCCTGACCAGTGGGGCGGCAACCGCACCGAGGCGTCGGAAAAATTCAGCGCCGGTCTCGTCGCGCTGGACATCGCCACCGGTCACGTGAAATGGAATTTCCAGTTCACCCACCACGATCTGTGGGACATGGACGTCGGCGGTCAGCCAACGCTCATGGACATGAAAACCGCTGATGGCGTGAAGCCTGCTGTTCTGGCCTCCACCAAGCAGGGCAGCATCTATGTGCTGGACCGCAGCAACGGTCAGCCCATCGTGCCGATCAACGAAATTCCTGTTCCACAGGGCGCGGTTGCCGGCGATCACACGTCGCCTACCCAGCCGAAGTCCGACCTGAACTTCATGCCGCCGCCGCTGAAAGAGCGCGACATGTGGGGCGTGACGCCGTTTGATCAGATGCTCTGCCGGATCGACTTCAAATCCCTGCGTTATGAAGGCCCGTTCACCCCGCCGTCGCTGCAAGGCACGTTGGTGTATCCGGGTAACTTCGGCGTGTTCGACTGGGGCGGCATTTCGGTCGATCCGGTGCGTCAGATTGCTTTCGTGAACCCGAGCTACATGGCGTTCCGTTCCAAGCTGGTACCGGCAGCAGAAGTTGAAGGCGGCCCGGGTCGCAAGAGCGAAACCGAAGGCGTGCAGCCGAACAAAGGCGCGCCGTACGGTGTGATCCTCGAAGCGCTGTTGTCGCCGATGGGTCTGCCTTGCCAGGCGCCAGCATGGGGTTACGTGGCGGCGGTCGATCTGACCAACCACCAGACCATCTGGAAGCACAAGAACGGCACAGTGCGCGACAGCTCGCCGGTTCCGATCCCGCTGACCATGGGCGTTCCAAGCCTGGGCGGCACGTTCATCACCGCCAGCGGTGTGTCGTTCCTCAGCGCCACACTGGACCAGTACCTGCGCGCCTACGATGTCCGTAACGGCAAGCAGTTGTGGGAAGGTCGTCTGCCAGCAGGCGCCCAGACCACGCCGATGACCTACACCGGCAAGGACGGCAAGCAATACGTGCTGGTCGTTGCAGGCGGTCACGGTTCGCTGGGCACCAAACAGGGCGATTACGTGATTGCCTACAAACTGCCGGATTGACCAGTTTCACTGATTAGCGTCGTGCAGTAACAGAAAAGGCGGTCCCGTGAGGTGACCGCCTTTTTTGTGCGCGCTGAACGGATGCCAGGAGTGAGGCGCGAGAGGCTACTTCTCGATCACTTCCCCACGCTGAGGCGCCAGCCGGGCAATGAACCGGTTCTGCGTCGTGACCGGAATGTGCTGCTCGTTCATCGCATCGATGAGGTCCTCGACCAGCGCATTGAAATCGCTGCGGCTGAGTTTCATGCCCTTGTGCACTTCTTCCAGGGAGTCACCCGTGTACGTGCACGGGCCGCCTGCCTCGACGCAGAATCTCTCCACCAGCTTGTCGCGCACCCGGACGATGTCGACCTTGGCGAAGTATTTATAGATGCGGTCATCCTGGGCGATGTGCAGCAGCATGCCTTCGACGATTTTCTGGATGCCGGCGCGCTGGCCCAGGTCCTGATAAAGGCTGTCGTCCTTGGGCGGCTGTTGGGCGCACCCCACCAGCAGCGACAGACTGAGCCCGACTATCAGCCGCAAAAACCGCCTCATCAGAAACTCCCCTGCACGGAAAGGTAGGTGCCGTTCTGGTTGTCCAGCGTGGCGATTTCACCGAGATGCGCGTAGGCCAGCACCACGGAAACATGCTTGTTGGGGAACCAGCCGACAAAGAAGTCTGCCCAGTCGCTTTCGCCGGCGAACGACAGGTTGTCGGGCTTCTCGCGGTAGTCCATGCCCACCGCCCAGTGCGGGTTGAACAGGATGGCTGCGCCGCCCTCTTTCAGCACGCTGCGGGTATCACGCCGGTCGCCGCCGAAGCCCATCAAACCGGTTTCGTTGGCGCGGCTGTAACGCAAACCGGCATTGACCACCACGTTGTAGCCAAAGGCCGCGCCCATGAACAGACGGCTCGCCGTGACGTAGCCCTCGACATCCGAATCCCGCTTCGCGCCCACCAGGCTGGGGATGAGGAAATCGTTCTGGTGTTTGTATTCCAGCCCTGCCGAGACCTGCGGCAGCTGATCGTAGATCAGGTCGCCAAACAGGCGAACCTTCACGCCGAAGATGTCCTGAGTGAGGTTGTCCTCCGGCAGATTGAGTTTGCTGACCAGTGACCCCAGATCGAAGCGTTGATGGGCGTAGGAAACCTCCACGCGATTGCCATAGGACGCCGCTGCGCCGACTACATCCAGGGTGTAGTCCGGCAAGTCGACGTGGGTCGCGAAAGCGTTGCCGCCCCACTCGCCCTGCTCGTCATACCCGGCGAGCATGGCCCAGGGAATGATCCCGCCCCCTGCGCCGCCTTCAATGCTACTGGCGCCGCCGGTCGCGATCAGCCGGCCCTGTTCGGCTTCAGCCGCTGGCGCAACCCACGCTGCGCAAGCTCCCACCACACTGGCCAGTACCACGGGGCTAAAACACGTCGAAAGATTTCGTGCCATAAATCTCTGTTCCATCAGTGCATCGTCATGCGGGGTGGGAGCTGGGCCTGCGCGATCCAGGCTTCGAAGGCGATCGCATTCAGCGGCCGGCTGATCAGGTAACCCTGCGCGGTGTCGCAGTGCCAGCGCTCCAGCAGACGCAGGCTATGTTCGTATTCGACGCCTTCGGCGACCACCTTCAGGCCCAGGTTGTGGCTCATCTCGATGGTCGAGCGCACGATCACTGCGTCTTCACTGGTTTCGTCCAGGTCGCGCACGAAGGACTGATCGATCTTCAATTCCTGCACCGGCAGCCGCTTGAGGTGGGCCAGCGAGGAGTAACCGGTGCCGAAATCATCCACCGACAGACTGATGCCGAAATCACGCAGGCGATTGAGCACTTTCAACGACTGCTCGGGCTCGCGCATGATCGCGCTTTCGGTGATCTCGAAAATCAACTGTTCAGCCGGCACGCGGTAGAGCTTGAGCAGCGCAGCAACGCGGTCAGCCAGATCGTTGCCCAGCAGGTCGTCCGCCGAGATGTTCACCGAGACCTGCAGAATGAGACCGCGCTGCGCCCACTCGGCGAGCTGGCGCAGCGCATCTTCGATGACCCAGTTGGTGAGGATCTGAATGCTGCCGGTGCGCTCCGCCAGCAGGATGAACTCGGCGGGCGATACCGAGCCGAATTGCGGGTGCTGCCAGCGCAGCAAGGCCTCGGCCTGAGTGACCCGGCCGTTGCGAATGTCCAGTTTCGGCTGGTAATGCAGTGAAAGTTCGCCGTTGCGGGCGGCCTGGCGCAAGTCGCGGATCAGACTGATCTGGCGCAGGTGAGCCACGTCGCGACCGTCCACATAGACTTGCAGACGGCCCGGCAACTGCGCCGCGTCCTGCCGCGCAATGGAGGCACGCCTGAGCAGCTCGGTCGCCGAATCGCCATTGGCCGGATAGGCCGCGATGCCGATGCAGGCATCCATCGCGATGTCCTGCTCGCCGATGCGCTGGGGCTTGACCAGTAAACGCTGCAGCCGGTCAGCCACCGCGACGGCGCTGTCGGTCTCGGCGTTTTGCACCAGCAGTAGAAATTCGTTGTCGGAGAGCCGCGCCACCGTGTCGCCGGGACGCAGCGGCTCTTGCAGTTGCCCGCTGATAATCCGCAGCAGTTGCTCAACCCCCTCCAGACCGACGTTGGTGCTGATCGCGCGGAAGTTATCGATGCCCAGATAAAGCAGGGCCACTGGCCGTTGAGCCACGACCGCGCTGCCGAGGCGCTCCATCACCAACGCGCGGTTGGGCAGCCCGGTCAGTGGATCATGCAGGGCATTGTGCGCCAGTTGCAGCTCACGCTCGGCGATCCCGCTCTGCATCGAGTTGATGGCGCTGGCGAGCAGGCCCAGTTCGTCCCTGCGATCCAGCACCACGGGCGTTGCGTAATCACCTTCGCCAATACGCCGGGCGGCCTGAGCCAGGGCATTCACCGGCCGCGACAGGCTGCGCGCCAGTAACAACGCGCCGACCAGCGAACACGCCAACGCCACGACGGTGATCCAGAACAGCGTCTTATCCAGCGGCGCGAATGCCTGCATGGCTTGATCCAGCGGGCTCTGCAGCAGGGCCACGACCTCGCTGTCGCTGTTGCTGCCCAGCCGCAGTGTTTTGCTCAGAAAACTCTGGCTGTGGTGCTCGGTCATCTGCATCTCGTTGCTGGGCGGATTCATCATCACGCTGCGCAGGCTGTCAAACAGCGTCTCCGGCTGGGTACTGATCATCTGACCCGGCTGCTTTTGCACGAGCGACAGAAAAGACACCTGCAAACCACTCAACGAGCGCAGTTCTTGCGCCAAGTCACCGTCCATGCTGAAACCCATCACCACGCGGGCAATCGGCAGCGGTGCGAGCACGGTGCTTTCGACCAGCAAGTGCGGCTGCCCCTGCAACGGCACGATCAGCATCGATTGATTCTTGCCCTTGAGGTCACGCAACGCCTGGATGTAGGGGAACGGCGAACCTTCGGGGATCTGCGCGACGGTGCTGGCCATGACCGTGCCGTCCATGCCCAGCAGAAACATGTCATTGGCGTTGATTCGGGCGCCGTGGTTGAGCAGCACCGAACGAATGGTTGCCGAGTCCGCGGATGCCACGGCGTCACGGAAACCGAAGTCGGTGGACAACAACTGCACGGCGTCGCGCAGCCGCTTGCCGCGCATTTCCAGCAAGCCTTCAAACACCCGGGTGCCGACTTCGAGCTGCGCCTGGGCCTGTTTGCGCACAGCGTCCTGGGTGGCGGCTTTCACCGCAATAAACACGGCGAAGACCACGATCAGCAGCAGCATGATCAACACGCCGGCAATCCGCGCCTGAAAGCTGATGCGCACCTTCATTCGTGGGCCGCTTTATGGAAGGCGTCGCCGAACGCACTGGAGGGCGGCGCGGCGGGGGTGTTCTCGGCGTTGGGCTGTACGGCGATGCTGAACCGCTGCTTGAGGCCACCGGCCGGAATGTCGATCTCGCCGCCGGACACCGGCAGCATGTCGGGGGCCTGCGGGTGCCAGAGGGTGACGGTGTAGTGACCGGCGGGCACTTGATCTAGGGTCAGCGCACCTTTGTCATTGCTGACGCCGAACCAGCCATCGTCAGTGACGTACACGTAACCGAGCATGTTGTCGTGCACGTTGCAGCCGAGCACCACCACGCCCGGCTTGTCGAACAGCACGGGGGCCGACGGCGTGCCGCCATACAACCGCAGTTCGAAACGCTTGGGCGTCGAGAACGAATACACCTGATGGCGGATCTGATCGCTGTTGGGAAAACTGATTTGGGTACCGGTGCGCACCGCCAGCACGTGGGGGGCAAATTGCACATCGCGCTGGTCCATGTCGGCTTTCAGCGACCCGGCAGGCGGCGTAGTTGTACCGCGCAAGGTGAGCACCGCGTCGGGAAGCGGCTTGCCCTGGCCATCGACGAACTCGGCGGTCAGGCTGGCCGCATGGGCGAAGGTGCCATACAGAGCGGTTACAACCAGCAACAACGAAATAAAAACACGGCGCATGACAGATGTTCCAGACAGCGAGGCCCGCAAAGAGAGCCTACTTGGCGATGATTTCCAGCGTAGCCCACGGATCGGAGGTCGGCGATATCAGACGGACTTCCGGCAAAGCACATGGCCACCACCTATTGGAGGCCACGGCCTGGCGCAACGCCACATATGCTTTTAAATCGGCCTGCTTAGTCATTGCTATCGACCGGCGCTATTGAAACCTGAGGCCTTGCGCCCCATCTAAGGCTCATCTCCATTTATGCAGGTGCCCCATGAGCGACCAGCAGTCCGACGCCAACCAGCCGCACCCCGACGACGATCATGAGCACGAAATCCTCGGCTCCGACAACAAGCGCCTCGCCCTGCCCGGCCAGAACCTGCCGGATCAGGTGTACATCATCCCGATCCACAACCGTCCGTTCTTCCCCGCGCAAGTGCTGCCGGTCATCGTTAATGAAGAACCCTGGGCCGAAACGCTGGAGCTGGTCAGCAAGTCTGATCACCACTCGCTGGCGCTGTTTTTCATGGACACCCCGCCCGACGACCCCCGACATTTCGACACCAAGGCGTTGCCGGAGTACGGCACGCTGGTCAAGGTGCACCACGCCAGCCGTGAAAACGGCAAGCTGCAGTTCGTCGCCCAGGGCCTGAGCCGTGTGCGCATCAAGACCTGGCTCAAGCACCATCGCCCGCCGTTTCTGGTGGAGGTTGAATACCCGCACCAGCCCAACGAGCCGACCGACGAGGTCAAGGCCTACGGCATGGCGCTGATCAACGCGATCAAGGAGCTGCTGCCGCTCAACCCGCTGTACAGCGAAGAGTTGAAGAACTACCTCAATCGCTTCAGCCCCAACGATCCTTCCCCGCTGACCGACTTCGCTGCGGCCCTGACCTCCGCCACGGGCGTCGAATTGCAGCAGGTGCTCGATTGCGTGCCCGTGCTCAAGCGCATGGAAAAAGTCCTGCCGATGCTGCGCAAGGAAGTCGAAGTCGCGCGCCTGCAGAAAGAAATCTCCGCCGAAGTGAACCGTAAGATCGGCGAGCACCAGCGTGAGTTCTTCCTCAAGGAACAGCTGAAGGTCATCCAGCAGGAACTGGGGCTGACCAAGGACGACCGCAGCGCTGACATCGAACAGTTCGAAGAGCGTCTGGTGGGCAAGACCCTGCCGCCCCAGGCGCGCAAGCGCATCGACGAAGAGATCAACAAGCTCTCGGTGCTGGAAACCGGTTCGCCGGAATACGCCGTCACGCGCAACTACCTGGACTGGGCAAGCTCGGTGCCATGGGGCGTGTTTGGTGACGACAAGCTCGACCTGAAACACGCGCGCAAGGTGCTCGATCAGCACCACGCCGGCCTTGATGACATCAAGAGCCGTATTCTCGAATTCCTCGCCGTGGGCGCCTACAAAGGCGAAATCTCCGGCTCCATCGTGCTGCTGGTCGGCCCGCCGGGCGTGGGTAAAACCAGCGTTGGCAAATCGATCGCGGAATCCCTGGGCCGGCCGTTCTACCGTTTCAGCGTTGGCGGCATGCGCGACGAGGCCGAGATCAAGGGCCATCGTCGCACCTACATCGGCGCCCAACCGGGCAAACTGGTGCAGGCGCTGAAAGACGTGGAAGTGATGAACCCGGTGATCATGCTCGACGAGATCGACAAGATGGGCCAGAGCTTCCAGGGCGACCCGGCCTCGGCGCTGCTGGAAACCCTGGACCCTGAGCAGAACGTCGAATTCCTCGACCACTACCTCGACCTGCGTCTGGACCTGTCGAAGGTGCTGTTCATCTGCACCGCGAACACCCTGGACTCGATCCCCGGCCCATTGCTGGACCGGATGGAAGTGATTCGCCTGTCCGGCTATATCACCGAAGAAAAGCTCGCCATCGCCAAGCGCCATCTGTGGCCCAAGCAACTGGCCAAGGCCGGCGTGTCGAAAAACAGCCTGATGATCAGCGACAGTGCGTTGCGCGCGGTGATTGAAGGCTATGCGCGGGAAGCCGGTGTGCGGCAGTTGGAAAAACAGCTGGGCAAACTGGTGCGCAAGGCCGTGGTCAAGCTGCTGGACAACCCGGACACCGTGGTCAAGATCGGCCCGAAAGAGCTGGAAGCTTCGCTGGGCATGGCGGTGTTCCGCAACGAGCAAGTGTTGTCGGGCACCGGCGTGATTACCGGCCTGGCCTGGACCAGCATGGGTGGCGCGACACTGCCAATCGAAGCGACCCGCATCCATACGCTCAACCGCGGCTTCAAGCTCACCGGCCAGCTGGGCGACGTGATGAAGGAATCTGCCGAAATCGCCTACAGCTACGTCAGCTCCAATCTGGCGAAGTTTGGCGGCGACAAAACCTTCTTCGACGAAGCCTTCGTTCACCTTCACGTGCCGGAAGGCGCGACGCCGAAAGACGGGCCAAGTGCCGGTGTGACCATGGCCAGCGCGCTGCTGTCGCTGGCGCGTAACCAGGCGCCGAAAAAAGGCGTGGCGATGACCGGAGAACTGACCCTGACCGGGCACGTACTGCCGATTGGCGGCGTGCGGGAGAAGGTGATCGCGGCGCGGCGCCAGAAGATCTACGAGCTAATCCTCCCGGAAGCCAACCGTGGCAACTTCGAAGAACTGCCGGATTACCTGAAAGAAGGCATTACCGCGCACTTCGCCAAACGCTTTGCGGATGTGGCGAAGATATTGTTCTAAGACTGACCTCGCCTCAACGTGTGGGGGCGCCACCCTGGCCGCCCTCACACGTCTTGTGCGGCCCACCTGATTAGCATCTCTCCCGTCTTCGGTTATGCTCCGCCCATGTTGCCTATGACCGGAGCCTTCATGACCGCTGCCCGCTTGCTCGTCCCGCTCAGCCTCACCCTGCTTGCCGCTTGCGCCCAGGCGCCAAAACAGATCGTTTCCCTGGACGATCAGCAAGACTGTCCCCTTTCTCTCAAAACCGGCCAGACCCTCATGCTGATGCTGCCCAGCAATCCCACGACCGGGCACCGCTGGCTGATGCAAAACCCCGCGCCGTCGATTCTGAGCAGCCTGGGGCCCGAGGTGTTCAATGCCTCCAAAGAAGTAGGTTTGGTCGGTGAAGGTGGTCAGTCAGTCTGGCGCTACCGAGCCGCCAATCCGGGCACGGGTCACCTGATGATGGTCTACCAACAACCCTGGGCGCCGGAAGTGGCGCCAGCGCGCACCTTCGACTGCGTCATTACGGTGAACTGATCGCCCGCTCATTCCACGGCCGCCCCCCCCCCGCAGGAACGTCCTTGCCGGCGAAGGGCTGATCAGTCGCTGAGCACTGGCGTGAGCCTCTGTCACTCGGCCAGTAATTGCGCAGCGTCGAAGCCCATGCGCAAGTTGCCCCAATGACGGCCTTCGAAGAAGAACGGCACGTCAATTTCGGTCATGATTTCGCCGGTGTCGCGCAGGTAGGTTTGCAGCAGGAAGCGCTGTTGGTTAGCGGCTGCGCGCAGGCCGATGGGGTCAGCGAACATGCGCTTGTTCCGGCACACCGGAAGGTCGATAGCTCGGTCGCCCGTAGGTTTTTTCGACACCCAGCTGTTGTTCACCGGGCAGTAACCCTTGCTGTCGACGATGAAGGTGACCTTTCCGCCCCGCGTGCCTTTGGTGAGCGCGTCGCACTCTTCCTGACAGATCTGCGCAAAGCGTTCGGTGTAGCTGGTCGTGTATTGCTTGGGATCAGTCCCGGGAATCAATTTGTAGTTCTGATCGAACAGGTTGACGCCCTCACGTTGCAGCGCGGCCAGACGCACCTGGAGCCGGTCGCGGCAATGACTGGCGCGGGTAATGCCAGCGTCCAGCGCGCCATGCCCGAGGACAAACCGGCCCAGCAGCGCCTGAACCTTTTCCGCCACGCCCGAGAGGTCTCGGGTGGCCGTGGCCGAATGCTGCATGCGCTGGTCGATGGACTGGCTGTCCGCATGAATCTGCGTGACGCGGTCGTTGATGCCGGTGTTGCTGTCGGCAAACTGCTGGATGTGCGAGGCGATGTCCTCAAGCTTCGTGTGGGTGGATTCGAAGTCGCCGATCATGCTCTCGAAATGCCCAGACGCGCGCTCGACCACTTTCTGGGTCTCCCGGGCGCTGTGGCTGATCTGGGTGGTTTGCTCGTGGGTCGAGCTCACCTCCAGCAACATGGCGTCGATGTTCTGGGAAATGTCCTCGGTGGCGCGGCTGACGTTCTGGGCGAGGGTCCGGACTTCGTCGGCAACCACCGCGAAACCACGCCCGCTCTCCCCTGCACGCGCCGCCTCGATCGCCGCGTTGAGCGCCAGAAGATTGGTCTGGGAGGAGATTTGTTGAATCAATCCGACAATGGATTTGATGCTCGACGAACGTTGGTTCAGCGCCGAAACCAGGGTGCCGAACTCATTCAGGCTGCTGGAAATCTCACTGATGTTGCCGGTCACTTCCAGCAGTTCAGTGTAGGAGTCGCGGGCCATGCTGAGGTTCTGCGCGGTGGTCCCGGAAATGCCCTGAGTCTGCCGGGACACTTCGGCAATCCGACCCACTGCGTCGTTGCTCTGCTCCATGACTTCCTTGGCGAAGCGCGCCTGATGGGTCGCGCTGTCGCTGGAATCGCTGATATTTTTCAGCGAGCGCGCGGACTCCACGGCAATGTGCACGGTCAACGCCTGAACGCTGCTGATGATCTCCCGCTGTTTGGCCAGAAACCGGTTGCAGGTGCTCGCCAGCACGCGAATTTCATCGTGGGTCAACAGCGGCAAGTCCTTGGACAGGTCGCCCTCGCCGTTGGCAATGCCTTCCAGCGCCAAGCTCATCTGGGTCACCGGCCGCACGATCAAGTGCCGGAAATACCAGACCATGAAGCTGACCAGACACAGGGTAAACAGCGTGCTGCCCAGAATGGCGTTGCTCAGCACATCGAGTTTCCCCTCGATCATGCTTAGCGTCTCCGCTGGCAACTGCGCGCTGCGCAACTGCAGAAGGATGTCCGCACGCAGGCTCACGGCCACCCAGTACACCACGGCGCTCACCAACACGATCAGAAAAAGGCTCGACAGCTTCTTGGTCAAAGAATTGAAAAACTGCCTTTCGATGGACTCGTACAACGCCTTGAACGCATGCATGCCACGGTTCCCTGTGCCAGTAATGAAATGAGTTGCGAATTAAGGTGTTTCGACTGCCGGGGGGAAAGCTTTAACGCTGCGGGGGGAAGGCACCCGGTCATGGCCAGCGTTGCAGCCAACACCGACGAATGGAATAAATGACATTGATTCTCAATTGTAACTTACCGATAATTGAGAACCATCACCATTTGTTACATTCGCCGGAGCGTTGCCCGCCATGCGTCACTCGATCCCCTTTTGCCCAAAGGCCCTTTCGTTAATCGCCCTGAGCGTGCTCAACACAGCGAATGCCGAAGAGACAGCGCTCAGCCTGCCGGCCACTGACGTGACGTCAACCGCCACCTACGGCGACACCGGCAACCCGCAGGGCTACCAGGGCAAGCCCAGCAGCACCACCACCCGGCTGGACCTGACCAACCAGGAAACGCCCCAGGGTGTGACCAACATCAAACGCGAGCAAATGGATGACTTCAAGCTCAACAGCATCCGCGATGTGTTGACCAGCACCCCCGGCGTCAACGTGCAGAAAGTCGAAACAGACCGCACCTATTTCACCGCGCGCGGTTTCGACATCAACAACTTCCAGTACGACGGCACGGCGATGCCGATGACCAATGGTTTGCTGGTGGGCGATATCGACCTGGCGCCCTACGAACAGGTCGATATCGTGCACGGCGCCAACGGCTTGATGTCCGGGGCCGGCAACCCCTCGGCCACGGTCAACTTCATCCGCAAACGCCCGACTTACGATCCCCAGGCAAAGATCGACGTGACCGCCGGTTCCTGGGACAAACGCCGGGTGGACATCGACGTCTCCGGCCCCCTGACCGACTCGGGCAACGTACGCGGGCGGGTCATCTACGCCAACGAAAACGGCAACTCATACCTTGATCGCTACTCCCGCGAGAAGAACATCTTCAGCGGTCTGCTGGCATTCGACCTGAGCGACAGCGACACGCTGACCCTTGGTTACGAGGACCAGAAAACCAACGCCAATGGCTCAAGCTGGGGCGCACTGCCGCTGGTCGACGGCAATGGCAACGCCATTCATTACAGCAGCACCCATTCCAATATTTCCCAGCCGTGGGTGCATTGGGACGTTCACACGCAACGTGCGTTTGCCGAGTGGGAGCACACCTTCGCCAACGACTGGAAGTCGAAGCTGACCGTCGCCGGCGCCGAGCACCGCGAAGACACCGAGATGTTCTACATGTACGGCGACAGCACTTCACCCACCGGTTACACCGGACTGGGCTCCAAGTACAAAGACAAGAACCTCGAACTCAGTGGCGATTACTCGCTGAGCGGCCCCTTCATGCTCGGCGGTCGGGAACATCAACTCACGCTGGGGGCGAACGCTGCACGCCAGCGCAATCGCGAATCCTCGCAGTACGGTGACGTCCTCAACTACTCGCCTGTGACCCTTGAAGATGCGCTGCATGGCTACCTGCCGCAGCCGAATTACGTCGCTGCGTTACCCGCTGCGACCTCGAACTACACCGATCGCCAGAAGAGCGTTTACGCCGGCGCGCGTTTCAGCCTGACCGACGATCTGCATGTGATCACCGGCGCCCGCATGCTCAGCGCGGACAGCAATGGCGACAACTACGGCTCGGCGCGGGAGGTGCGCATTCACGGCAAAGTCACGCCGTATGCCGGTATCGTCTACGACCTGACCCCCGAATACGCGCTGTACGCCAGTTACACCGAAGTCTTCAATCCGCAGTATTACCTCGACGGTCAAGGCCGGGTGCTCGATCCGCTTGAAGGCAAAAGCTATGAAGCGGGCATCAAGGGCCAGTTGCTGGACAAGAAGCTCAACGTCAGCGCAGCGGTGTTCCATGCCAAGCAAGACAACGTGCCGGGCAGTTCGACCTATGACGCCAACCTGGGCGGCTATGTCTACGAGGCGATGTCCTACGACAGCAGCGGCCTGGAGCTGGAAGCGTCGGGCGAAGTGGCGCCGGGGCTGCAAGTCAACGGCGGGTACACCTACGTCTATATCACTGACAACAACGACAGCCGTGCGCGCAAGTTCATCCCGCGCCACGCCCTGACGTCGTCGATGACCTACCAGTTGCCAATGGCGCCGAAGGTCAAGGTCGGCGGCAGCCTGAGCTGGCAGAGCAAGACTCAGAACGACGACTCGCCGGCGGCCCGCCAGGACGCCTACGCGCTCATCGGCCTGATGACCCGCTACGACATCGATCAGCACTGGAGCACCCAGCTCAACCTCAACAACCTGACCAACGAGAAATACCAACAGAGCCTTCGCTACAACCAGAGCAACTTCGGCGATCCACGTAACTTCACCGCGTCGGTGAGCTGGAGATACTGAGTTCACTGCTCGTGTATCGGCCGCGTGCGGGCAATCGGACGCGGCTTTTTTATGGGCGGACCAGACGTCAGCACACGAGCGATGAGATGAGGTTCCAGCCGAGGGACGGAATTGGCTAAAATGCCGCACTTTTCGCTTCGTACCCCGGAATCGCCGTGAGCCCAGAACCCGACCGCCTATTCGCCCAGCCGCTGCCCCAGGTGCCCGACTTCGCCTTCAACGAAGACGTGGTGCGGGTGTTCCCGGACATGATCAAGCGCTCGGTGCCGGGCTATCCGACCATCGTCGAAAACCTCGGCGTGCTCGCGGCGCAATTCGCCCAGCCCCACAGCGTGCTCTATGACCTGGGCAGTTCACTGGGCGCCGTCACTCAGGCATTGCGTCGGCATGTGCGCACTGAAGATTGCCGGGTGATCGCCATCGACAACTCGTCGGCCATGGTCGAACGCTGCCGCGAGTACCTCAACGCTCAGGACTCGATGTATCAGGAGTTGTTGCCGGTGGAGGTCATCGACGGCGATATCCTGAATCTCGAGTTTCAGCCCGCCTCGGTGGTCGCGCTGAACTTCACCCTGCAATTCATCGCGCCGGAACAACGCCTCGCTCTGCTGACGCGTATCCGCCAGTCGCTGCTGCCCGGCGGCGCGCTGATCGTGTCGGAGAAGCTGCGCTTTGATGACACCGAAGAGCACGCGCTGCTCACCGATCTGCACGTCGCCTTCAAACGCGCCAACGGTTACAGCGAGCTGGAGATTGCGCAGAAACGCAGCGCCATCGAAAACGTGATGAAACCCGACAGCCTTGAGCAGCACCGCGAACGCTTGCTGGCTGCCGGATTCAGCAAAGTCATGCCCTGGTTTCAATGCCTTAATTTCGCCTCGTTGATTGCCCTGCCATGATTGATCTCGCTCCCCTGGTCCGCCGTCTGGCGGGCACGCCACTGTATGCCTGGGCCCAAGGCCTGCAGGCGCAACTCGACGCGAAGATGGAAAAGGGTCATGGCGACCTCGAACGCTGGCAAGGCGCGCTCAATGCCTTGCCAAACCTGACGCCAAGCCGCATCGAGCTGAAGAACGATTTCATCCTCGACGCCGACTGCGATGACGCCACCCGCGAGCAGACTCGCGCCGCGCTGATGGGCCTGTCGCCGTGGCGCAAAGGGCCCTTTGATGTGTTCGGCGTGCACGTCGACACCGAATGGCGCTCGGACTGGAAATGGTCGCGGGTCTCGCCGCACCTTGATCTGAGAGGCAAGCGCGTTCTTGATGTGGGCTGCGGCAACGGCTATTACCAGTGGCGCATGCTGGGCGCAGGCGCCGACAGCGTGATTGGCGTCGATCCCAACTGGCTGTTCTTCTGCCAGTTCCAGGCCATGCGGCGCTACCTGCCGGACTTGCCGGCATGGCACCTGCCGTTCACCCTGGAGGATCTGCCGGCACGGCTCGAAGGATTCGACACGGTGTTTTCCATGGGCGTGCTCTATCACCGCAAATCGCCCATCGATCACCTTCTGGCGCTGAAGGACTGCCTGGTCAAAGGCGGAGAGCTGGTGCTGGAAACCATGGTGGTGGAAGGCGACGCGAATCAGGTGCTGGTGCCGGAAGACCGCTACTCCCAGATGCGCAACGTGTGGTTTCTGCCGTCAGTGCCCGCGCTGGAACTGTGGCTGCGCCGCGCGGGCTTTGTGGATGTGCGCTGCGTTGACGTCAACACCACCACGGTGGAAGAACAACGCGGCACCGACTGGATGCGCTTTCAGTCGTTGAGCGACTTCCTCGATCCGGCGGACCACAGCAAAACCGTAGAAGGCCTGCCGGCGCCGCGGCGTGCGGTGATTGTGGGGCGCAAGCCGTAACCCGACAAAAGCGCTATTGCGCGCGCTCATTCAGCATGACAACACCGCAGATGTCAGTGCGGACAAATCACCCTTGGGAGCGACCGGGGTGGCGCTCCACCTTGCTCGCGAAGGCATTCTGTCTGCCGACATAGTGAGTGAGAGTGCCGGCCTCTTCGCGAGCAAGCTCGCTCCCACAAAGTTTGTGTCTGCTGCACGAAAGCGGAGTGTCAAGACGATGCGCAATCCCCTATCTGTCATTTGTCCTGAGCAGAACCCGCCGCCGCCAGTATCAACGCCTTCATCTCTGACACGGCCGACTTGAAGCCGACAAACAAAGCATGGGCCACCAGCGCGTGGCCGATGTTCAGCTCGTTGATGCCCTTGATCGCCGCGACGGCTTCAACGTTGTGATAGTGCAAGCCATGGCCGGCGTTGACGATCAGGCCCTGGGCCAAACCGAAGGCGACACCATCGGCAATGCGCTTGAGTTCTTCGGCCACAGCGGCCGGGGTTTCAGCGTCGGCATAACGGCCTGTGTGCAGTTCGATGGCCGGCGCGCCAACCCGGGCCGACGCTGCGATCTGGCGCTCATCGGCGTCGATGAACAACGAGACTTCGCTGCCGATGGCCGACAACCGCTCCACCGCCACCTTGATGCGCGCTTCCTGACCGGCGACATCCAGCCCGCCCTCGGTGGTCAGCTCCTCACGGGTTTCCGGTACCAGGCAGATATGCGCAGGCCGAATGCGCTCGGCAAACGCCATCATCGCTTCGGTGACGCCCATCTCGAAGTTCATGCGCGTTTGCAGCACGTCTTTCAGCAGCAACACATCGCGCTCCTGAATATGCCGACGGTCCTCCCGCAAATGCACGGTGATGCCGTCGGCGCCTGCTTCTTCAGCATCCAGCGCGGCCTTGACCGGATCGGGATAGCGCGTCCCGCGGGCCTGACGCAAGGTAGCAACGTGGTCGATGTTCACGCCGAGCAGAATGCGAGTGCTGTGGGTCACGGGGTTCTCCTGATTACTGTGGCGGTGCCAGCCAATGGGTGGCTGATTACGCACGCGAGGAAGGATTTTCTAGGTTTGCGCCGCCGGACGCTAGAGTTTGCGAAACAATTCACGGCTGACCAACGGGCGCCCGCCCAGATGCACGGCCAGGGCCTGGCGCATCAGACGCTTGGCCGCAGACAGCGCCCCCGGCGAACTCCAGTCCGCTTCAGACATCGCCTGCAATTCGGCGCCCTGAAACAATCCTGGCTGAAACAGATAAACCCGCTCAAGGCCGGCATCCACCTGAAGCCGGTACAGGCCGTCGCTGGCCAGTGGATCGCCGTTGACGTCCGCGTCCAGCGCAAAACCGTAACCGAGATCGTCCAGCAGCCGCCATTCGAACGAGCGCAGCAACGGTTCCAGCGCGCGCCCCTCGGCCAACGCCACAAGCGTCGCGGCGTAATGTTCGAACACGCCCGGGTGCGGGTCTTCGGCGGGCAGCAGGCGAATCAGCAGCTCATTGAGATAAAGACCGCTGAACAGCGCCTCGCCTTCCAGCCACGTGGCGACGCCAGCGCCTTCCATTCGCCCCACATTCTTCAACTCGCCCCGCCCGCGAAACTCGACTTCCAGCGGCACAAACGGCCGCGCCATCGTCCCCGCCTTCCCCCGCGCGCTGCGCAACACCGCACGCAAGCGACCCTGCGGGGTAATGAAGTCGACCAGCGCGCTGTTTTCGCGGTACGCACGGCTGTGCAGCACATAGGCGAGCTGACCGACGGGAGGGGTTTGTGACATGGCTATCTCGATGAAAGAACGCGGCCGGACGGGCAATCTTAAACGACTGTGGGAGTGAGGTTACTCACGAAAACCCGGCTCCATCCGCTGAATAGTCAGCGGCTGAAATACCGTCTTCGTGAGCAAGCTCACTCCCACAAGGTTGGATCTGCTGCGCGGCAGTGTGGGATTTCCCCACAGAGCAGCGGTGTCGATCGGCGTCTTACAAGTCGCCGTAACCCAGTGAACGCAACGCGCGCTCGTCATCAGACCAGCCGCCTTTGACCTTGACCCATAGGTTGAGCATGACCTTGGAGTCGAACAGCACTTCCATGTCGCGGCGCGCATCCGAGCCGATACGCTTGATGCGCTCGCCCTTGTCGCCAATGATGATTTTCTTCTGCCCGTCGCGCTCGACCAGAATCAGCGCGTGGATGTGCAGCGTCTTGCCTTGCTGTTTGAATTGTTCGATCTCGACAGTGATCTGATACGGCAGCTCGGCGCCGAGCTGACGCATGATCTTCTCGCGCACCAGTTCCGCGGCGAGAAAACGGCTGCTGCGGTCGGTGATCTGATCTTCCGGGAAGAAATGCTCATTCTCCGGCAGTTGATCGGCGATGACCTTTTCCAGTGCTTCCAGGTTATGCCCCTGCTGCGCCGAGATCGGGATGATCTGTGCGTTCGGCAGTTGCTCCTGCAGCCAGGACAGATGCGGCATCAGCGCGCTCTTGTCTTCGATGCGGTCAGTCTTGTTCAAGGCCACGATCAACGGGCCGGTCACGTACTGCACGCGCTCGAGGACCATCTGGTCTTCTTCGGTCCACTTGGTGCGATCGACCACGAAGATCACCACGTCGACGTCTTTCAACGCTGCCGAAGCGGTCTTGTTCATGTAACGGTTAAGCGCTTTGTCGCTGTTTTTGTGCATGCCGGGCGTATCGACGTAAACCGCCTGTACGGCGCCTTCAGTCTTGATCCCGAGCATGTTGTGCCGGGTCGTCTGCGGCTTGCGCGACGTGATCGCCAGTTTCTGGCCGAGGATGTGGTTCAGCAGCGTCGACTTGCCCACGTTTGGCCGGCCAACAATGGCAACATAGCCACAGCGTGTTGCAGGTGAATCAGTCATTGCCATTCTCCACACCCAGGGCGATAAGGGCTGCGGCCGCTGCTACCTGTTCGGCGATGCGACGGCTGACACCTTGTCCCCGGCTTTTTTCATTCAATAAAGAGATCTCGCATTCGACGAAAAAGATTCGGCAATGCGGCTCGCCCTGGATGTCCACCACTTCATAGCGCGGCAGGTCACAGGCGCGTGACTGAAGGAATTCCTGCAGCCGTGTTTTCGGGTCTTTGTTGGTGTCGACCAGCGTCAGGGTTTCGAACTCGCTGGCCAGCCAGGCCAGCACGCGATCCCTTGCCATGTCCATGCCGGCGTCGAGGTAGATCGCACCGATCAGGGCTTCCAGCGCGTCGGCCAGAATCGACTCACGGCGAAAGCCGCCGCTCTTCAGCTCACCCGAGCCCAGGCGCAGGTACTCACCCAGATCAAAACCACGGGCCAGCAGCGCGAGGGTCTCGCCTTTCACGAGGCGGGCACGCAGGCGGGACAACTGACCTTCGCGCGCCTGGGGGAAACGCTCGAACAGCGCTTCGCCGGCGACGAAGTTGAGAATGGCATCACCGAGGAATTCCAGACGCTCGTTGTTGCGTCCGGCAAAGCTGCGGTGGGTCAGGGCCAGGATCATCAGTTCCTGATCCTTGAAGGTATAGCCGAGCTGACGCTCCAGGCGACTTAATGAAACGCTCACGGTTTACCCACGCTGAATTCGTGGTCGAACTTGACCACCAGATCGATGTTCTGGATCAGTGGTTCACGTTTTTCATACTTCAAATGGGCGAGGAACCTGTTGTTCTCCGTCGTCACAGTTAACGCCTTGTTCAAATCCAAATCCCGAATGTTATTAACCAGCATGCCTTTGGCCACGTAGGCGTTAAGGTCACCGGCGTTGGTGATGTCTGCCGTGCGATCAGTGCCGGCACTTTCGATGATTTTCTTCATCGACAGGTAGTCCATGTAGTGCGGCACGATCTTGGCGGCAGCACTTCCGACAAAGGCCAGAATCGCCAGCAACACCAGCCAGCCGATGAACGACAGGCCTTTTTGCGGACCGGCAGACGTCATGGTTGCTTTCAAGAGTAGCCCTTCCCTGTCACCTGCGAGATCGGCCACGCAACATGGCCCTGAATGACATACGGCGCTGCCAGTGGCAGCGCCGCATCGATTACTTGATCAGACCGACTCGCGAGAAGTTCGGAAAGTGGCTGAGCTTGGGTTCAGGCCAGCTCATCCAGACCGCGAAGGCCTTGCCGACGATGTTCTTGTCGGGGACCATGCCCAGCTCGTCCTTGGGAATGTTGGGGTCATCCCAATAACGGCTGTCGTTCGAGTTGTCGCGGTTGTCGCCCATCATGAAATAGTGGGCGGCCGGAACGGTCCATTCATGGTCGGGCGGCGCGCGGTAGCGGCTCATCTCCTGACGGATCTGGTGTTCCACCTCGCCCAGCTTCTCGTTATAGAGTTCTGCGCTACCCAGCGTGCCCGGCTCCGAACCGATCAGCTGTTTGGCCACCAACTGACCGTTGATGAACAACTGCTTGTCGTTGGTGTAGCGGATCACATCCCCCGGCAGGCCGACGACTCGCTTGATGTAGTTGACGTTGGGGTCGCTTGGGTAGCGGAACACCATCACGTCGCCACGCTGCGGGTCGCCGACCGGGATGATCTTGAGGTCGATCACCGGCAGGCGGATGCCGTACGAGAACTTGTTCACCAGGATGAAATCGCCCACGTCCAGCGTTGGCTTCATCGAGCCCGAAGGGATCTGGAACGGCTCGACCAGAAACGAGCGAAGCACCAGAACGATGAACAACACCGGAAAGAACGACTTGCCGTACTCGACCAGAAACGGCTCCTTGTTCAACCGCTCCACGACCGCGACATCAGGCTGGCTCACGCTGCCTTGATAGTTCGCAATCGCGTTGCGGCGACGCGGCGCCAATATGACCAGATCGAACAGGGCCAGCAAACCGCAAACAAACACGGCGACGACCAGCAACAGCGGGAAATTTAGTGACATAGGGCCTGACTATTCCAACCTGAGCACTGCAAGGAAGGCTTCCTGTGGAATTTCCACGTTGCCGACCTGCTTCATGCGTTTCTTACCGGCCTTCTGCTTCTCGAGCAGCTTGCGCTTACGGCTGACGTCGCCGCCGTAACATTTGGCCAGTACGTTCTTTCTGAGCGCCTTGACGGTTGTACGCGCGATAATCTGGCCGCCAATCGCAGCCTGGATTGCCACGTCGAACATCTGACGAGGAATCAGTTCTTTCATCTTTTCAGTCAACGCGCGGCCTTTGTAGGCAGCGTTGTCACGGTGCACGATCAGCGCCAGAGCGTCGACCTTGTCACCGTTGATCATCACGTCCAGACGTACCAGATTGGCCGACTGATAACGATCGAAATGGTAGTCCAGCGAGGCATAGCCACGGCTGGTCGACTTCAGACGGTCGAAGAAGTCCAGAACCACTTCGTTCATCGGCAAATCGTAGGTCACTTGCACCTGCGTACCGAGGAACAGCATGTCGTGCTGAATGCCACGCTTCTCGATACACAGCGTAATGACGTTGCCCAGGTGCTCTTGAGGCACAAGGATGTTCGCCCGCACGATCGGCTCACGCATGTCCTCGATCGTGGACAGGTCTGGCAATTTCGACGGGTTGTCGACGTAAATGGTTTCACCGGTCTTTAACAGCAACTCGAAGATTACCGTCGGTGCGGTGGTGATCAGGTCCAGGTCGTACTCGCGCTCGAGGCGCTCCTGGATGATCTCCATGTGCAGCATGCCGAGGAAGCCGCAGCGGAAGCCGAACCCCAGCGCGTCGGAGCTTTCCGGCAGATATTGCAGAGACGAGTCATTCAGCGTCAGCTTCTGCAGCGCGTCGCGGAAATCCTCGAAGTCATCGGAGCTGACGGGGAACAGACCGGCGTAGACCTGCGGCTGGATCCGCTTGAAGCCGGGCAGCACCGGAACGTCCGGCGTAGTGCTCAGGGTCAGGGTGTCGCCCACTGGCGCGCCGTGAATATCCTTGATGCCGGCAATGATGAAGCCCACTTCACCGGCTTTCAGATCGGCGGTGGCACTGTGCTTGGGATTGAACACGCCTACGCTGTCGACCAAGTGCATCTTGCCGGTCGACTTGACCAGGATTTTGTCGCCCTTCTTGACGCGGCCATGACGCACACGCACCAGGGAAACAACGCCCAGGTAGTTGTCGAACCATGAGTCGATGATCAGCGCTTGCAGCGGGTCTTCGATGTTGCCGGTCGGCGCGGGAATGGTGTGGACCAGACGCTCAAGCACTTCGTCGACACCCAGGCCGGTCTTGGCGCTACAGACCACGGCGTCGGTGGCATCAATGCCGATGATCTTTTCGATTTCTTCCTTGACCCGGTCCGGATCGGCCTGGGGCAGGTCAATCTTGTTCAGGACCGGCATGACTTCCAGGCCCTGTTCGATCGCGGTGTAGCAGTTGGCAACGGACTGGGCTTCGACGCCCTGACCGGCATCGACCACCAGCAGCGCGCCTTCACACGCCGCCAGCGAACGGCTGACTTCGTAGGTGAAGTCGACGTGGCCCGGGGTGTCAATGAAGTTGAGCTGGTAGGTGATGCCGTCCTTCGCCTTGTAATAAAGGGTGACGCTGTGGGCTTTGATCGTAATCCCGCGCTCACGCTCCAGGTCCATGGAATCAAGGACCTGAGCTTCCATTTCGCGCTCGGTCAGGCCGCCGCACATCTGGATGAACCGGTCAGCCAGCGTCGACTTGCCATGGTCAATGTGGGCGATGATGGAGAAATTGCGGATATGACTCAAATCACTCACGGATCAACACTCGAAAAAGGTCGCAGGCAGACTGCCCGCCAAAAATAGCCGGGAATTGTACCTGAAGGAACGATCAGGCGTCACGTTCACGCGCAGAGCCTGCGCGCCATGCCCTTCGGGCCACAAAAAAAGGAGCGGTTAAACCGCCCCTTTTTTTATTCCCGACGGGTTATTCCGCCAGCTTGAACGTGATGAACGTCGCACGGCCCTGACGCAGCACGCGCATGGAGACAGAGCGATTCTTCGGCAGGTCCTTGGCCACTTCGGTGAACTGCTTCGACGAAGTGATCGCCTGATTGTTCAGGTGAGTGATGACGTCACCCGCCTGCAAGCCGATCAGCGAAGCCGGACCGTCCTGGACTTCCTTGATGACGACGCCGCCCTTGAGATCCAGCGACTTCATCTGCTCGGCGGTCAGATCGACGACCGAAACGCCCAGACGGTTGCTGCTGCGCTCGACACCGGTGTCGGCTGCGCCCATCTCTTCGCCTTCGGCCGGCAAGGCACCCACGGTCACGGTGAGCTTCTGACGCTTACCATCACGAATCACTTCAAGCTCGGCCTTGCTGCCGTCCTTCAGATTGCCGATCAGGTGAGGCAGGTCTGCGGACATAACGATCGGGGTGCCATTGGCGCTCAGGATCACGTCGCCAACCTGCAGACCGCCTTTGGCGGCGGGGCCATCTTCAAGCACTTGAGCCACCAGCGCACCGGCCGGTTTGTCCAGACCGAAGGATTCGGCCAGGTCTTTGTTCACTTCCTGGATCACAACCCCCAGCCAGCCACGGTTGACCTTGCCGCTGGCCTTGAGCTGGTTGGCAACGTCCATCGCCACGTCGATCGGAATTGCGAACGACAGGCCCATGAAGCCACCGGAACGGGTGAAGATCTGCGAGTTGATCCCCACCACTTCGCCCGCCATGTTGAACAGCGGACCGCCCGAGTTACCCGGGTTGATCGCAACGTCGGTCTGGATGAACGGCACATAAGTGTCATTCGGCAGGCTGCGGCCCTTGGCGCTGACGATGCCTTTGGTGACCGAGTGATCGAAGCCGAACGGCGAACCGATCGCCAGCACCCACTCACCCACTTTCAGCTTGTCGGAGTTACCCAGCTTGACGGTTGGAAGGTCCTTACCATCGATTTTCAGAACCGCCACGTCGGTCCGTGGATCGGTGCCGATCAGTTTGGCTTTCATCTCACTGCGATCTGAAAGACGCACAAGGATTTCGTCGGCACCGTCAATCACGTGGTTGTTGGTCAGGATGAAACCGTCCGCGGAAATGATGAAGCCCGAGCCGAGTGACTGCGCCTCACGCTGGCGATCACCCTTGCCGCCTCCTGGCGCACGGGAGCCTGGCGGCGTGCTGCGCTCGAGGAATTCGCGCAGCATCGGTGGCAGGCCTTCCAGATCAGGCATCTGACCCTGGGCAACCGCGCGGTCCGGCAGCTTCTGCCGCGTACTGATGTTGACGACTGCGGGGGAAGCCTGCTCCACCAGAGAGGTGAAGTCCGGCAAGGCTTCGGCCTGAGCGGTGACGACCTGTCCGAGCATCAGCACAGCGGCCATCCAGGCCAGGTAAGGTTTCAAGCGTGGTATCGACATATGGCTCCCGTTTACAACGAGCATGGTTAAGCGGTACGAGCCCGCAGGCTCGCGAAGCATCTGTGCGTCGCGACTTCCCGCGACACCTGTATCTGCTCCAGTTTCCTGGACCCTGAAACAACAAAGGCCACAGCTGTGAAGCTGTGACCTATAGAAAAAAACACATCCGATTGCAACCGACAAAGCGCACCAATCATTTCAGCAGTACCAGTGAAGCCCATATTTAAAGGCTTGTGAACGTGAAACGACCAAATGAAACCTTTTTCATCGTGGCCATCACCGGTGCGCCGAATCAGTTTTTGCTCGTAGCCGCAGCATCGTCCCGCATGGACAGCGCGATGCGCTCGGCCGTCCCGATCGGGATCTCGCCCACCACAGTCACCATGGCATCACCCTTCTGCGTGGTTACGCGACGGGAAACAGCAACGGTCGGGCCCAGCTGAGTACGAATATCGGTCACGGCCGCACCGCTGACCGGCTCGACGAATACCGAGAATCGAGCCAGGCCATCGTCATACATCAGACTCGTTACCAGACTCTTGGAATCCGGGTCCTTGCGTGCCGCAGCGCTGCTCAAGTCAAAACCCGGCGGCAGCCAGTCGGACCGCCACGCGACCTTTTGCTTGGGCGCATCAGTATTTGCTTTGACCACTTCGACCGGCTTGCAGTCAGCACCGGCGGCGAGCATCTGATCGGTCAGCGACTGCGAGGTATTGAGGTCAGTGAACTGAAAACGCTCGAGCAACTGGCCCTTGTCGCTGAGCAACAACGACTTCAGGGGCAAGCCGGTTTCACTGTCGAGGTGCAGTTCAATGCCGTAACGGTGCTGATCCCGGGGAGTCAGCGTCACGACATTGGCGAGACGTCCAGCAACACGCGAAGTGCCTGCCGATTTGATGTCGTACCAGGATGACAACCTGGCAGCATCGAACGCTCGGGCCGGAGAGTCAGGAACGCTGGACACCCCTTCTTCGAGGGTACCGCTAACGCATTGGGTTACCCCATTGACGCGCAGCACTTCCTGAGGAGAGCCATCCAGTTGCAGAAGATGCTCACGAACCTTGCCGTCGGCGACCCGCTGCCAGATTCGGTGAGTGGAGAAACTGCCGTTACGCTCGTAAACGAATGTGCCGGTGTAGCTTTGCTGCTGCTCAGCCTGCGCAAGACGTTTCAGCTGGTCTTGCGCGTCATCGGCATGAGCGGGAAGGACCAGCCATCCACACAGCAGAAGCGGCAGTAGAGGGATGGCGCGCATGATCCTCCTTAACGGTTTTCCAGGCTTGCAGCGCGAGCGTACGGCAGAGCGCCTTCAGCGCCTTTCATCGCCGCTTGCTGAGCATGTTGACGCAAGTAACCTGGCAGACGCTGGTCATGCCAGCCGGCCTGATTCTGCAGCACACCGCTTGCCATCGGACCCGGGGACTGTTCGCCCTCGGTGTAGCCCGCCAATACTGCCGGCCCTTTGGCCTGCGGCATTGCGACGTTGCTCGGCTGGGATTGCTGAGCCAGTTGCGCCCCTGCAATTTCGTCCTGATTGTACAGACGTACACCGGCCAGCACGGCAACCGTTACCGAGGCGGCTACGGCCAGACGGCCCAAGGTGCGCCAAGGACCGCGGCCGGCCTTCAGCGGGCTGACTTCATCAGCGATCCCGGCAGCAACAGCGGCCGAAATATCCAGATGAGGCATCAGTAATTCTTTATGCATCGCCGCACGGGCAATCTGATAACGGGACCAGGTGGCTCGTGTGTCCGCATCTTCAATAGCGCTAAGCACGCGACGCAGTTCCAATTCGTCCGCTTCGTTATCCATCACCGCGGACAGCGATTCCTGCAGGGCTTCACGACTCATGGCGGTTCCTCTCTTGTGGCTATCGCCGCTGTCTCAGGTTTCCTGCAACAGAGGTTGCAAGGCTTTGTCGATGGCTTCCCGAGCGCGGAAAATGCGAGAGCGCACGGTACCAACGGGACATTGCATGACGCTGGCAATGTCTTCGTAACTCAGACCGTCGAACTCACGCAACGTTAAAGCTGTACGCAAATCTTCTGGCAGTAGCTGGATGGTTCGGTGGACGGTGCCCTCGATCTCATCCCGCAGCAATGCCCGCTCTGGCGACTCGATGTCCTTGAGGCCGTGATCGCCGTCATAGAACTCCGCGTCTTCCGATCTGACATCGCTATCCGGCGGCCGCCGACCTCGCGACACCAGATAGTTCTTCGCCGTGTTAATGGCGATACGGTACAGCCACGTATAAAACGCACTGTCACCGCGGAAGTTACCAAGTGCGCGATAGGCTTTGATGAACGCCTCTTGCGCAACGTCCTGGGCTTCGTGGGTGTCGTGAACGAATCTCACGATCAACCCAAGAATCTTGTGCTGATATTTCACCACTAGCAGATCAAAGGCTCGCTTGTCGCCGCGCTGTACGCGTTCAACCAGCTGCTGATCTTCTTCCTGGGTTAGCATGAACACTCCTCATAAAGCTTAAAGGAGCATCGCATCGGCTCTTTCGCAGGCTTGCAAACATAGACTCGGGCTTTAAGCAAAAGTTCTCCCCCCTTCAAGCAAGTTTCCGGCGAGCGTCTGCTGCCCGCACGGAAAACGCCGCTCGAACCAGGTCGGCTGCGTAAATAATCTTGTCGTCAGAAGCGTTCGTACTGGCTGAAAACCGCCATTGCGTAACGTCGACGCTGTTCCTTTATGGGCAACCCACTATTGAACGTGCGGGTTCGTGAAAAGTTCCCACCGTTCATTATTGGGTGTAAGACACACGTCCCGTCAGCTGTAGGACTCAATCCGTATGAAGCTGTAGGAAAGATCGCGTCCATCAAGCGGGGTGCAGGACGTCGCAGGGTGGCGCACACTCCGCTCCCACTGTGATTCACCGTTGCCATAAAGCGCGGCCATTGTGCCGTTCCACCCTTGCTTATACTAGTGGCCATTTAGATACCGGAAGCAGAGATGAGTCAGCATTTCCAGCACGACGTATTGGTAATAGGCTCCGGCGCAGCCGGTTTGAGCCTTGCGCTGACATTGCCCGGGCATCTGCACGTGGCGGTCCTCAGCAAAGGCGATCTGGCGAACGGTTCGACTTTCTGGGCCCAGGGCGGCGTTGCGGCGGTACTGGATGACACCGACACCGTTCAGTCCCACGTCGAAGACACCCTGAACGCAGGCGGCGGGCTGTGCAACGAGGACGCAGTCCGGTTCACCGTCGAACACAGCCGCGAGGCCATTCAGTGGCTGATCGACCTTGGCGTGCCCTTTACCCGGGATGACCCATCAAGCGGTGTGGACGGCGGGTTCGAGTTTCACCTCACCCGCGAGGGCGGGCACAGCCACCGCCGGATCATTCACGCCGCCGACGCCACCGGCGCAGCGATCTTCCGCACATTGCTGGCGCAGGCCAAGTCGCGTCCCAATATCGAACTGCTGGAACAACGCGTGGCGGTTGATCTCATCACCGAATCGCGGCTGGGTCTGGAGGGGGAGCGTTGCCTGGGCGCCTATGTGCTGGATCGCTCGACGGGCGAAGTCGACACCCACAGCGCACGCTTCACCATTCTGGCGTCCGGCGGCGCGGCGAAAGTCTATCTGTACACCAGCAATCCAGACGGCGCCTGCGGCGACGGTATCGCGATGGCCTGGCGCTCGGGCTGCCGCGTGGGCAACCTGGAGTTCAACCAGTTTCACCCCACGTGCCTGTATCACCCGCAAGCCAAGAGCTTTTTGATTACCGAAGCGCTGCGCGGCGAAGGCGCCTACCTGAAGCTACCCAATGGCGAGCGCTTCATGCAGCGTTTTGACCCACGGGCCGAACTGGCGCCCCGTGACATCGTTGCCCGCGCCATTGACCACGAAATGAAACGCCTGGGCGCCGATTGCGTGTTTCTGGACATCAGCCACAAGCCCGAAGCCTTCATCAAGAGCCACTTCCCGACCGTGTACGAGCGTTGCCTCACGTTTGGCATCGACATCACGCGTCAGCCGATTCCTGTGGTCCCGGCGGCGCACTACACCTGTGGCGGCGTTCTGGTTGACCAGCAAGGCCGCACCGATGTGCCCGGCCTTTACGCCATCGGCGAGACCAGCTTCACCGGCCTGCACGGCGCCAATCGAATGGCCAGCAACTCGCTGCTGGAATGCTTCGTTTATGCCCGCTCCGCTGCGGCGGACATCGTGACTCAGCTCGAGCAAATCCCGCAGCCGCAAAATCTGCCGGCATGGGACTCGAGTCAGGTGACCGATTCCGACGAAGACGTGATCATTGCCCACAACTGGGATGAGCTGCGACGCTTCATGTGGGATTACGTGGGGATCGTTCGCACCAACAAGCGTCTGCAGCGCGCCCAGCATCGGGTGCGGCTGTTGCTGGATGAGATTGACGAGTTTTACAGCAACTATAAGGTCAGCCGCGATCTGATCGAGCTGCGCAACCTGGCCCAGGTGGCAGAACTGATGATTGCGTCGGCGATGGCGCGCAAGGAAAGCCGCGGGTTGCATTACACGCTGGATTATCCGGATATGCTGCCCGAAGCGCTGGACACTATTCTGGTGCCGCCCACCTACGCCGGCTGAACTTCAGGCGTAGACGCAGGCGCCGGTGGCTGTCCGGCCCCATGGCGTCTGCCGGGATGCACAGACTCCGAACCCACAAGCGGCTCAGCCAAGAGCCCTTCGCAACCTTGAAGCGCAACACGACCACCTTAGGAAGCGCCAGGCTGTCCGGGCGTAGCTGCACCGGTTGCCAGCCGCCCTCTTCACTCCACAACGCCCAACCGCTGCTGTCACGCCGCAGCCCGGTGAGCGACTGCGGCTGATCGAGCAGAATGAATGGGCGAAGACTGCGGGATGCGTGCAAGGCGCACAGCAGGACGCCGATGGCTTTCGCCCACAGGGGAATTAAGGAGGACTATTGACGCCAGCGCAAGGATTTGCGTGACGAGGTACGCCGTTAGCAGCACCCGCGAGGGTTGCCAACGGCATTCGAAACGATCACTTCGGCTGGACACGGTCCAGAATCATCCGAACCATGCGCTGCAGCTCCGGGTCTTCCGACTCCGCGCGCTGCATGAACCAGCCGAACATGTCCTGATCTTCGCAGGTCAGCAGGCGCACATAGAGGTCGCGATCGACCTGGTTGAGCGTCGGATAGACTTCTTTGACGAACGGCACCAGCAATACGTCCAGCTCGAGCATGCCGCGACGGCTGTGCCAAAAGAGGCGATTGAGTTCAACATCTTCGACCATGGAGGGCTCCTCGAATTTGCCGGCGAGTATACAGGCGCATCGTCCCGGGGCGTACTTGCAGTTGGTCGCAGCTTTTTGCGTATACCCATTAACGACACGCGGCACTATGATGGTGCCCCAGACTTCTACCCTGCGATGACTCATGGCCGCTCCAGCATTTTTCTGCCCCCTGTCCCATGAAGGTGTGCTCGCCGTTCGCGGCGTGGATGCCGGCAAATTCCTGCAAGGCCAACTGACTTGCAACCTCGATTACCTCAGCGAAGCCAGGGCCACCCTCGGTGCGCGCTGCACGCAAAAGGGCCGTATGCAATCCAGCTTTCGCATCCTGCTTGAGGGTGACGGGGTGTTGCTGGCAATGGCCAGCGAGCTGATCGAAGCGCAATTGCTGGACCTGAAAAAATACGCCGTCTTCTCCAAATCCAAATTGACCGACGAAAGCGCCTCCTGGGTGCGATTCGGCCTGCAGGACAGCGACGGCGCACTTGTCAGCCTCGGCCTCGACCTGGCGCAGGAGACAGACTCGGTCGTCCGTGCCAACGACCTCATTGCCATTCGCGTCTCCCCGGCCCGCGCCGAATTGTGGGTACGTGCCGAGCAGGCCGATGACGTGCGCAGCCGGCTGATCGCCCACGTCCCGGAAGCACCGCTCAACGACTGGCTGCTGGGGCAGATCCGCGCCGGCATCGGCCAGGTGTTCGGGCAGACCCGCGAAGAATTCATCCCGCAGATGATCAACCTGCAAGCCGTGGGCGGGGTGAGTTTCAAGAAAGGTTGTTACACCGGCCAGGAAATCGTGGCGCGGATGCAGTACCTCGGCAAGCTTAAACGCCGGCTGTATCGCCTGACTATGGCCGGCAACGAGCTGCCCGAGCCCGGCGCTGCGTTGTTTTCGCCAGTACATTCAAGCGCGGTAGGCAACGTTGTGATCGCGGCCCGGTCTGATGTCGGGATCGAGGTGCTGGCGGTCTTGCAGGCGGATGCGGCGGAAGATGGTCGGATCCACCTTGGTGGGGCAGAGGGCGAGGCCCTGCACTTGAACGAATTGCCCTACACCCTCGACGCGAAGCTCGAAACACAGCGTTGAACCCGGTTGAAGCATGTGCGAGACGTCAGCGTAGTCACCAGCGCCGTCCCCTCGAGTGGGCGGCCGCTGGCCGGAATGCAATGTCCAGAGATCCAATATGAGTAGCATGGCTGACGAAGTGCAGAGGGATCTGATCAAGGCGATCGACAAGGATGCTCTGTTTCTGCCAACTCTCCCTGAAGTTGCACTGAGGATTCGTCTGGCGGCGGAAGACTCGGAAATTTCCATTGCAGCGCTGAGCAAGGTCATCGGCAGCGACACCGCGCTGTCGGCCCGGCTGATCAAAGTCGTCAACAGCCCACTGCTGCGGCCGAACTTTGAAGTCAGCGACGTGCTGACGGCGGTTCGACGTCTGGGCGTGAACTACAGCTGTAACCTGGCCATCGGGCTGGTGGTGGAGCAGATGTTTCACGCCAAGTCCGATGTCATTGAAAACAAGATGCGCGACATCTGGAAACTCAGCATGCAGGTGGCCGGGGTGTGTAATGTCCTCAGTTACCGCAGTGCGCGTTTAAAGGCTGACAAAGCCACCCTGGCCGGGCTCGTTCACCTCATTGGCGTGCTGCCAATCCTGACTTACGCCGAAGACAACTACGAGTTGCTCGCCGACCCTATCAGCCTCAATCACGTTATCGAACGCATCCATCCAGTCATTGGCGAGCGGCTTCTGCGCTCGTGGGATTTCCCGGAAGGCCTGGCGATCGTGCCCCGGCAGTTTCAGAATTTCAGCCGTGTTTCCGATCAGGCCGACTACGTGGATCTGGTGCAGGTGGCGACGATTCACATTCATGAGATGAACGGCACGCCGTACTCCAATCTGCAGTTTCAGTCAGTGCCAGCCGTGTCGCGGTTGGGCCTGAACATGGCTGACGGCGCGCTGATCAACGAGATGAATCAGGCGATGACGCTGCTGTACTGATCGCTTTTATGGGCCCGCTCAGCCGAGTCCCACCAATCCCGACTCCGGCACCATAAAGCTCACCCTCACTTTCAGGCCCCGCTGTGCGCCGTCATGCAAGGTGATGCGCGCCAGATGTGCCCTGCAGATTTCACCCACAATGGCCAACCCCAGGCCCGAACCCTTGCTCTGCTGATTGCGTCGATAGAAGCGCTCGAACACCCGGTCGCGCTCGTGAGCCGGAATGCCGGGGCCGTCGTCCTCGACTTCCAGCGTGCACGGCGCATGGACGCGCAAGATCACGTTGCCGCCCGCAGGGGTGTGGGCCAGGGCGTTGTCCACCAGATTGCTCAGCAGCTCGTTGAGCAACGTGGGTTCGCCGCGCATCCACACCGGCTCGTCGGCTTCCAGCGCCAACGCCACACCCCGGGCGTGGGCAAGCGGCGCCATAGCCATGCCCAGTTCCCGCGCCAGTTGGCTGAGGTCGAGCAATTGCGCGCCGCCTTCGGCAATGGCTCGCGCGCCGTTCTCGATGCGTGCCAGCGACAGCAGCTGGTTGGCCAGATGGGTCAGTTTGTCGGTGCCGGAGGCAGCGCTTTCCAGGGTGTTGCGCCACGCGGCGGGCTCCTGATCACGCAGCCCCAGCTCCAGCCGCGCCTTCAAGGCGGCCAGCGGCGTGCGCAATTCATGGGCCGCGTCGGCGATGAACTGCGCCTGGCGCTCGAACTGCATGCGCAGCCGCTCGGTGAAGTGGTTGAGGGAGCTGACCAGCGGGCGCAGTTCGTGCTGCACCTCGACCAGCGGCAGCGAGCGCAAATCGTCAGGCTGGCGTTCTTCCACCGCCGTACGCAGGCGATCCAGGGGCCGCAACGCGGCGCTGACCGTGAACCAGACCAGCAACAACGCGCCGCTGCCGAGCATGCCCAGACGCAGCAAGGTGTCGGCCATCAAGGCCTGAGCCATGTCCACCCGGGCTTCTTCGGTTTCCGCCACGCGGATCTCGGCCATGCCGTTCATGTTCGGTTCGCTTACGGCCTTGAGCAGGCTGACCACCCGTACGTCCTGGCCTTGATAACGGCCGCTGTAGAACTTGGCGAGGGCCGGATAAGCGTCGGTGCGCGGCGTGCCCGGCGGCGGCGCGGGGATGTTTTCGTAGCCCGAAATGAGCTTCTGATTGATGTCGTTGACCTGGTAGTAAATGCGTCCCGCGCTGTCGTAGGCGAAGGTATCCAGGGCCACGTAGGGTACGTCGGCGCTGAGGGTGCCGTCGCGCTCCGACAGTCCGGCGGCGATGGTCCGCGCCGAGGCCAGCAGGGTGCGATCGTAAGCGGTGTCTGCTGCTTCGCGTCCGTTCCAGTAGGCGCTCATGCCGCTGGCGATCATCAGCACCACCAGCAGCAAACCCAGGTTCCACAGCAAGCGCCAGCGCAGGCTGTTTTCCGCTGAAGGAAACGGATTAAGCATCCCGGCTTTCCAGCAGGTAACCCAGGCCCCGGAACGTGACGATCGCAATCGGGTGCCCATCGAGCTTCTTGCGCAGACGGTGTACGTAGATTTCGATGGCGTCGGCGCTGGCCTCTTCGTCCAGCCCAAACACCTGCGCCGCCAGTTGCTCCTTGCTCATGACCCGACCGGGGCGAGCGATCAGCGATTCGAGCACGGACTGCTCGCGGGATGTCAGCGTCAGGAGTTCTTCACCGAGGGTGAAGCGGCGGGTATCGAGGTCGTAGACCAGTTCGCCGCAGCGTTGCTGGCGTTCGCCGCCGAGTACGCTGCGGCGCAACAACGCCTTGACCCGCGCCTCCAGCTCAGACAGTTCGAAGGGTTTGGCCAGGTAGTCGTCGGCGCCGAGGTTCAGGCCGTGGACCCTGTCCTTCACGTCGCTGCGGGCGGTCAGCATCAGCACCGGGGTGTTCTTGCCCCGCGCCCGCAGACGCGCCAGCACCTCAAAACCGTCCATGCGCGGCAGGCCGACATCGAGCACCACCACGGCATATTCTTCGCTGCTCAGGGCCAGATCAGCTGCAACGCCGTCGTGCAGAACGTCAACGGTCAGGCCGCTGCTCTTGAGTGCCAGCGCGACGCTTTCCGCCAGTTGCAGATGATCTTCGACGAGCAGGACACGCATCGATTTCTCCCCATTGAGCATTTTATGGGCGGAGTTTACAGGCGCGCCGTCGTCTGTGAAGGCCCGGCGCGCTGGAATGACTCCGGCGCTGACGAGCAACGTCTCTGCAACGGTCCAGCCGAACGCAGCCTGAGCGCTTCGTGAAAGGTAGTTGAAAGGTTGATGAAAGCTTCGCTGATTAGGATCCCGTTACGACTTGTCACGATTGCGTCCCGCGTGACGCTGCTGATGCCAGGGTCGTGACGAAAAACGCCTCGATGCGTTTTCAACAATAAGAACAATATCGGAGTCATCAGTGATGCCCTCACTGCAATCATCGGCCCTCGCGCCGTCTGAATCCCATTATGTTTTCTGTTCACCTCGCAACCCTGTTGCGCGGTGTTTCGTCACGTCTGCACGTTGGCTGCCCGCAGTTTTGCGAAGGTGTGACACGACTGCCTGACGAACGTACGACCGCCTGCCCCCATTAAAACAACAACTCCTCTGGAGACGGACCATGAACCTATCGTTGCGCCATATCAGCGTCGCCGCCAGCTGCATGCTGATGGCCACCCAATTGTGGGCCGCCGAGCCCAATCGTCCTGAATGCATCGCGCCGGCCTCGCCCGGTGGCGGCTTCGACCTGACCTGCAAACTGGCGCAAAGCGCGCTGATCAACGAGAAGATCCTCTCCAAACCGATGCGCGTCACCTACATGCCGGGAGGCGTCGGCGCCGTGGCCTACAACGCGGTGGTCGCTCAGCGTCCGGCCGACGCCGGTACGCTGGTGGCCTGGTCCAGCGGCTCGCTGTTGAACCTGGCCCAGGGCAAGTTCGGCCGTTTTGACGAGAACGCCGTGCGCTGGCTGGCCGCCGTCGGCACCAGCTACGGAGCGATCGCGGTCAAGGCCGATTCGCCCTACAAGAACCTCGACGATCTCGTTAAAGCACTGAAGGCCGACCCGGGCAAAGTGGTCATCGGCTCCGCCGGGACCGTGGGCAGCCAGGATTGGATGCAGACCGCGCTGATTGCCAAGGCCGCCGGCATCAACCCACGGGAACTGCGTTATGTCGCCCTCGAAGGCGGCGGTGAAATCGCCACTGCCCTGCTCGGCGGGCACATTCAAGTGGGCTCCACCGACATTTCCGACTCCATGCCGCACATTCTCAGCGGCGACATGCGCCTGCTGGCGGTGTTCTCCGAAGAACGTCTGGACGAGCCGGAAATGAAGAACATCCCGACCGCCAAAGAACAGGGCTACGACATCGTCTGGCCGGTGGTGCGCGGTTTCTATCTGGGGCCAAAGGTGTCGGACGAGGAGTACAACTGGTGGAAAGCGGCGTTCGACAAGCTGCTGGCCTCGGAAGACTTCGCCAAGCTGCGCGATCAGCGTGAGCTGTTCCCGTTCGCCATGACCGGCGAAGAGCTCGACAAGTACGTGAAAACCCGCGTCGCCGAGTACAAGACGCTGGCCAAGGAATTCGGCCTGATTCAGTGACTGACCCCATCGAAGCGTACTTGATTGGCTGAGGATTGCGCCGCCTGTGCGGTGGCGTGATCCGGGAGTTTTCCATGGTGATACAACGCATTTTCGCCGTCGTGCTGCTGGTGGTCTGTATCGGCCTGGCAATGATGGCCTGGCCTTATCAGGCGCCCTTTTCCTACGAACCCGTCGGCCCCCGCGCCTTTCCGCTGCTGATGCTGGCGCTGATGGGCATTTCGCTGCTGTACATGGCGATTCGTCCGACGCCGATCGTGCATTCCGAGGAAGAGCCGGCGCTGGACCGTCCCACACTCATCAAGATCGGCATCTGCACTGTGCTGCTGCTGGTGTTCGCCGGGCTGTTCGAGCCGTTGGGTTTTGTGCTGAGCAGCATTCTGATCGGGATTCCCATGGCGCGTCTGTACGGCGGCCGCTGGCTGCCGAGTGTCGTGATCATCACCTTCATGAGCATCGCGCTGTACGTGCTGTTCGACAAAGTGATGGATGTACCCCTGCCCCTCGGTCTGCTCGACGTTATGGAGAACTGATATGGACACTCTCGGCTATCTCGGCCAGGGCTTCGGCGTCGCGCTGACCCCTTACAACCTGATCACCGCCCTGTCCGGCACGCTGATCGGCACTGTCGTCGGCCTGCTCCCCGGCTTGGGTCCGATCAACGGTGTGGCGCTGTTGATCCCGATCGCCTTCGCATTGGGCCTGCCGCCGGAGTCAGCATTGATCCTGTTGGCGGCGGTGTACCTGGGCTGCGAATACGGCGGCCGCATCAGCTCCATCCTGCTCAACATTCCGGGCGAAGCATCGACCGTAATGACCGCGCTGGACGGCTACCCGATGGCGCGTCAGGGCATGGCCGGCGTGGCGTTGTCGCTGTCGGCATGGAGTTCGTTCATCGGCGCGTTCATCGCCACCTGCGGCATGGTCATGTTCGCGCCACTGCTGGCGAAATGGGCGATTGCGTTTGGTCCTGCGGAGTACTTCGTGCTGATGGTTTTCGCGATCGTCTGCCTGGGCGGCATGGCCGGTGATCGACCGCTGAAGACCTTTGTCGCTGCGTTGATCGGGCTGTTTCTGTCGAGCATCGGTATCGACGCCAACAGTGGCGTGTACCGTTTCACCGGCGACAACATCCATCTGGCTGACGGCATTCAGTTCGTCGTGCTGGTGCTGGGTCTGTTCTCAATCAGTGAGATCCTGTTGTTGCTGGAGAAAACCCATCGCGGCCAGGAAGCGGTGAAAGCCACCGGCCGCATGATGTTCAACTTCAAGGAGGCCAGCTCGGTGTTCTGGGTGAACATCCGTTGCGGTCTGATGGGTTTCATCATGGGCGTCTTGCCGGGTGCGGGCGCGACGCTGGCCAGCGCCGTGACCTACATGTCCGAGAAACGCATCGCCGGCGCGAGCGGCAAATTCGGACAGGGCGACATGCGAGGTCTGGCAGCGCCGGAAACCGCCATTGGCGCAACGGCCTGCGGCGCGCTGGTGCCAATGCTGACGCTGGGCGTTCCGGGTTCGGGCACCACGGCAGTGATGATCGGCGCCCTGTCGCTGTACAACATCACGCCGGGGCCACTGCTGTTTCAGCAGCAACCGGACATCGTCTGGGGCCTGATCGCGTCGTTGTTCGTCGCCAACATCATGCTGGTGATCCTCAACATCCCGATGATCCGCATCTTCACCCGCATCCTGTCGGTGCCGAACTGGGCACTGGTGCCGGTGATCGCGATCATCACCGGGATCGGCGTCTACGCGGTACATGCCACCACCTTCGACCTGTTCCTGATGGTCGGCATCGGCATCTTCGGCTACATCCTGCGCAAGCTGGATTTCCCGCTGTCGCCGATTCTGCTGGGGTTCATCCTCGGCGGGCTGATGGAGCAGAACCTGCGTCGCGCGCTGTCGATTTCCAACGGCGGCCTGGAGATTCTGTGGTCGAGCCCGATCACCCTGGGCATGTGGGTCGTGACGGCGTTCATGCTGGTGTTCCCGCTGATCCGTATCTGGCGCAAACGCTCCAGGCAGCGTCGCGCGCTGGCCGATGTCTGACCGGCCATTCAGCACGTGGTGGGGCACACCGCTGGTCGGCCTGCTGGGGGGATTTCTCGCCAGTCAGGTTGGCTGGCCATTGCCCTGGATGGTCGGCTCGTTACTGGCGATCATCCTGGTCCGCTGCCTCACGCCTTGGCAGTTGGCTGAAATTCCCGGCGGCCGCAAATGCGGCCAATGGGTGGTCGGCATCGGCATCGGCCTGCACTTCACCCCCGTCGTCATCGAACAAGTCCTTTCTCACTTCGGCCTGATTTTCATCGGCGCACTGGTGACCAGCGTCTCCAGCGTGGTCGGCGTGTGGCTGATGCTGCGCACCGGCGAGGACCGCGCCACGGCGTTCTTTTCCAGCATGCCCGGCGGTTCGGGCGAGATGGTCAACCTCGGCGCACGCAACGGCGCGATTCTCAGCAACGTCGCCGCCGGGCAGAGCCTGCGGGTGCTGGCAGTGGTGCTCTGCGTGCCGGCGATCTTCAAGTATTTGATGGGCGATGGCGGCCCGCCTTCCCACGCGACGGTGGTGGATTGGCGGTGGCTGCTGCTGTTGTTTCCGCTGGGCGCGTTGGTGGCCTGGGGCTGGGAGCGGTTAAAACAACCCAATCCGTGGTTGTTCGGGCCGTTGCTGATCAGCGCGGTAATCAGCACCAGTTTCGATTTGCACATCGGCCTGCCCCAGGGCGGCAGTCAGGTGGGGCAGTGGCTGATTGGCAGCGGCCTGGGTTGCCACTTCAACCGGGCGTTCTTTCGCAGCGCGCCGTCGTTCATCGGCCGCACGCTGCTGGGGACAGCGCTGACGATGAGCATCGCGGCGTTGTGCGCACTGGGGCTGAGCACGCTGACCCATCTGGATTTGCGCTCATTGACCCTGGGAATGATGCCGGGCGGGATCGCCGAAATGAGCCTGACGGCGGAGGTGCTGCAACTGTCGGTGCCGCTGGTGACGGCGATGCAGGTGATGCGGTTATTGTTTGTGCTGTTTCTGGCCGAGCCGCTGTTTCGTTACTGGGATCGACGGCTGGGTTAACGATTCACTCAACATGTGGGAGCGAGCTTGCTCGCGAAGAGGTCAGTACATCCGCTAAATTTTCAGCGGTTGAAATACCGTCTTCGTGAGCAAGGTGGAACGCCACCCCGATCATTCCCACAATGTCTGCGTCTGTCCAGGAATGATCCCGTGTCAGGAGTGCCCCAACTTCTGACGTCATACCGCGCTAGACAACAGCCGGCAATCGCCACTCGATCGGCGCCAGGCCGTTCTGCTCCAGAAACTTGTTCGCCAGACCAAAATGCCCACATCCGATAAACCCCTTGTACGCCGACAGCGGCGACGGGTGCACGGCGGTGAGGATCAGGTGTTTGGACGCATCGATGAGCTTTTTCTTGCTCTGGGCATGGGCGCCCCACAGCAGGAATACCAGGTGCGGCTGATGAGCGCTCACTGTTTCGATGATCTTGTCAGTGAAATGCTGCCAGCCCTTGCCGGCATGGGACGCGGCGTTGGCGCGCTCGACCGTGAGCGTGGTGTTGAGCATCAACACGCCCTGCTCCGCCCACGACTGCAGATAGCCGTGATTGGGGATGTCGATGTTCAGGTCGCGCTTGAGCTCTTTGTAGATGTTGACCAGCGAAGGCGGCGCCGGCACGCCCGGCTGCACCGAGAAGCACAGGCCGTGGGCCTGATTGGGGCCGTGATAAGGGTCCTGACCGAGGATGACCACTTTCACGTTATCCAGCGGCGTCGAGTTCAGCGCATTGAAGATCAGCGGTCCCGGCGGATAGATTTCCTTGCCCGCCGCATGCTCCTGACGCAGAAATTCGCGCAGCTCGCCCATGTAAGGCTTTTCGAACTCGTCGCGCAGGGCCTGCTTCCAGCTGGCCTCCAGTTTGATGCGGTCGTCGTTTGTCATGGTGTGATCCGGCAGAAACAATGCGCAACTTTAGGGACTGTGGCTGATTATTTCCAGCGCGGCGCCGTCGGATCTTCCTACACTCGTTCACAGCCGCCGGTTTGCAACTTCCGGGCGTCGCGGGGACTCACAATTCACGATAGATCCCCGTACCACTGACAAGAGGTCACGATGAATCTGCAATTTGAAGAGCTCACCGCCACCGACGGCGCCCGCCTGGGCATCGCCACGCTGGATGCGGAAAAATCCCTGAATGCACTGTCGTTGCCGATGATTCTGGCGCTGCAGGACCGCCTGAACGACTGGGCCAGCGACCCGCAAATCGTCTGCGTATTGCTGCGCGGCAATGGCGAAAAAGCCTTCTGCGCCGGTGGCGACGTGCGTGCGCTGGTCGAGGCCGGACGTGGTCAGCCGGGCACGGTTCCTCCGTTGGCTGCGCAGTTTTTCGCGGCGGAATACCGGCTGGATTACACGCTGCACACTTTTCCCAAACCGCTGATCTGCTGGGGCCACGGCTATGTGCTGGGCGGCGGGATGGGTTTGCTGCATGGGGCGAATATTCGAGTCGTGACGCCGAGCAGCCGGCTGGCGATGCCGGAAATCAGCATCGGCCTGTTTCCTGACGTAGGCGCCAGTTGGTTCCTGTCGCGACTGCCGGGCAAGTTGGGGCTGTTTCTTGGATTGACCGGCGCGCACATCAACGGCCGTGACGCGCTGGACCTTGGTCTCGCGGATCGTTTTCTGCTGGACGATCAGCAGGAGGAGATGATCGACCGGCTGCTGCAGCTCAACTGGCAGGAGCAGACCAAGGTGCAACTGACCAGCCTGTTCAGGGCGCTGCAACTGGAGGCGGTGGATCAGTTGCCCGCCGCGCAATGGCTGCCTCGGCGCGAGACGATCGATGAGCTGCTGGATATCGCCGACGCACCGAGCGCCTGGAATGCGTTGAAACATCATTTGAATGCTGATGACTTGTTATTGGCCAGGGCGGCGAAAACGCTGACCGATGGTTGCCCGATGACGGCGCATCTGGTGTGGGAGCAGATTGAGCGGGCGCGGCATTTGTCGCTGGCCGAGGTGTTTCAGATGGAATACGCCATGGCCCTTAATTGCTGCCGCCATCCCGAGTTCGCCGAGGGCGTGCGGGCGCGGCTGATCGACAAGGATCAAACGCCTCACTGGCACTGGCAGGACATCGCCACGATTCCGCTGGCGGTGGTGGATGCGCATTTCGAGAAGGCCTGGGAAGGACGGCACCCGCTGGCGGATTTGTCGGAGTATTGAGGCTTGAATTCATGCCTGCATGGATGGTGCTCAAACGGGCGCCTTCCCGGCTGAAGCCAGTCCTACATTCGAATGCGTGAATTCAGCGGGATTGGCGGAGATCTCATTGTGGGACCGGGTTTAGCCGGGAAAGGGTCAGGTGTTACAGCGCAAATGTGAGGGTGAATGGACGGGCCTCTTCCCGGCTGAAGCCGGTCCTACGTTTGGAATGCGTACACGCTGGCCGCTCGGGCCATCCATACAACCCATAAAAAACGGCGCTCCTCGGAGCGCCGTTTTTGCGTTACTCAGCGATTGCCGCCGCCCGGTCCGCCGTGCCCGCCGCGACCGAAACCGCCGTCTTCGCGGTGATTGCCGCCAGATCCGCCGGGGCCTGGGCGTGGACCGCCGCCGCCACCGCCCCCCCCGCCTGGATTGCCATGCCAACCGCCGCCGGGCCCTGGGCCATTGCCGCCTCCGGGTCTCGGGCCTTGGGGTGGCGGGCGATAGCCGTTGCCGCCGCCGTTATAGCCACCCCCTCCGTGGTACCCGCCGCCCCCACCATTCCAGTTGCCGCCACCATAACCCGGGCGACCTCCGAAACCGGGGCGACCTCCGCCATATCCAGGCCCGTAATAGCGGGGTGGAGGAACGTAATAACGCGGTGGCGGCGCGTAGTAGCGGGGCGCCGAGTAGTAACGCGGCGAGGAGTAATACACCGCCCCTCCGGAATACACCGGAGCGACCGGGCGATAACTGTCGTACACGTAACCACTGCTGTAGCCACTGCTATAGATCGGCTGCGTGTAGCTTTCTGATTCGTAATAACCTCCGTAACAACCTGCCAGGGACAACGTCATCAAAGCGGTAAGCAATCGTCGATACATGGCGGCCTCCCGGACCGCGGTAGAGCTCGAACCAGCGGCGCTGGTCGGCGTTCTCGAAACTGCCGAGAACGTTAACTGAGACTCCGAATTGCAGACCTAGTGCCCCACCGCGGTCCCCAGGCGCCAGACGGCGCCCTGCATCAGTGCACGTCTCGCCCGTCGTCAAACCACCTACGCCCGCCCAGCTCAGGCGCCACAAGGGTTTGCGCAACTTGGCACAACTCTCGCTTGGGAGAGGATGTGCAGGAGTCACCACAGGTTCGCGGCACCACAATTTGCAATAGCCGACTAGGGTTCCGGCTCGCGTTTCGCGAGTGGCTGGTCCGAGAGTTGGCGACCTCCAGTAGAGGTTACACGGCGGGATAAAAGCCCGGGAGACAGGACACCAGTGGTGTCGCCGTGCTCTTGACCGTCCCTTTTCGCTACTGGAGACACCCCATGCAAAAGTCCCGTCTGTTCAGCCTGCTCACCGCAGGCGTCTTTGCCGCATTGAGCCTCTCGGCCACCGCCGCCCCGAAAAAAGATTTCGACGTCTGCTGGACCATTTACGCCGGCTGGATGCCATGGGAATACGCAGGGACTCAAGGCATCGTCGACAAATGGGCCAAGAAGTACGGCATCCACATCAAAGTCACCCAGCTCAACGACTATGTCGAATCCATCAACCAGTACACCGCTGGCCAGTTCGACGGCTGCACCATGACCAACATGGACGCCCTCACCATCCCGGCCGCCGGCGGCGTTGAAAGCACCGCGCTGGTGGTCAGCGACTTCTCCAACGGCAACGACGGCATCGTCATCAAGGGCGACGGCAAGAAAGTCACCGACCTCAAGGGCATGGACGTCAACCTAGTCGAGCTGTCGGTGTCCCACTACCTGCTCGCCCGCGCCCTGGACTCGGTGGACCTGACTGAAAAAGACCTGAAAGTCGTCAACACCTCCGACGCCGACATCGCCGCCGCGTTCAACACCAGCGAGGTCAAGGCCGTCACCACCTGGAACCCGATGCTCTCGGAGATCAAGGCCAAGCCCGGCGTCACCGAAGTGTTCGACTCCAGCAAGATCCCCGGCGAGATCATGGACATGATGGTGGTCAACACCCAGACCCTGAAAGACAACCCGGCTTTGGGCAAAGCCCTGACCGGCGCGTGGTTTGAAGTGGTGGCGCTGATGAACGCAAAATCCGCCGAATCCAAAGCCGCGCTGGAGCACATGGCCCAGGCGTCGGGCACTGATCTGGCCGGATTCCAGTCGCAACTGGAAACCACCAAGCTGTTCGCCACGCCTAAAGAAGCGCTGGAGTTCGCCACCAGCAAGCAGCTGCCGACGACCATGCGCAAGGTCGCTGACTTCTCCTTCGACCACGGCCTGCTGGGCGAAGGCGCCAAAGACGCCAGCGCGGTCGGCATGACCTTCGCCAACAGCGTGACCGAAGGCGACAAGGCCAACCTCAAGCTGCACTTCGACCCGAGCTACGTGCAGATGGCTGCCGACGGCAAGCTGTAAAAACCAAAGGTCTTTGCCATGCGCTTGATTAACCGCCGCCCGGATCGCGCCAGTCGATTGATCCTGGTGCTCCTGCCGTTCGCCCTGTTGCTGTTCGCCTATTTCACGGGCTCGGCGACGCGGCTGACGGAAAACCCCAACGACAAGCTGCTGCCCAGCGCCGTGCAGATGACCGATGCGATCAAACGGGTGGCGTTCGTGCCCGATCAACGCACCGGCGAATACCTGCTCTGGCAGGACACCGGCGCCAGTCTGCAGCGCCTCGCGGTCGGCCTGGCGATCAGCGCCATTGTCGGGCTGTGCCTGGGCATTGCGTCGGGGGTGCTGCCGTTGTTCAGCGCGCCGCTCTCGCCGTTACTGACCGTGGTGTCGATGGTGCCGCCGCTGGCGATTCTGCCGATCCTGTTCATCGTCTTCGGTCTGGGCGAGCTGTCGAAGGTGATGCTCATCGTCATCGGCATCACGCCGGTGCTGGCCCGTGACCTGGAGCAGCGCGCCCGGGAGATTCCGGTCGAACTGCTGATCAAGGCGCAGACCCTGGGCGCCTCGACCTGGACGCTGATCCTGCGGGTGGTGCTGCCGCAATTGCTGCCGCGCCTGTTGATCTCGCTGCGGCTGGTGCTGGGGTCGGCGTGGCTGTTTCTGATCGCGGCCGAAGCCATCGCTTCCACCGACGGGTTGGGTTACCGGATCTTTCTGGTGCGGCGCTATCTGGCGATGGACATGATTCTGCCCTACGTGGTGTGGATCACCCTCCTCGCCTGGCTGATGGACTGGGGCCTGAAAGCCCTCACGCGCAAGGCGTTCCCATGGTACGAGGGCGCGCGCCCATGAGCTTTATTTCGGTCAAAAACGTCTGGCAGCAATATGGCGATCAGGTGGTGCTTGAAGGCCTGAACCTGAGCATCGCCGAAGGCGAGTTCTGCACGCTGGTGGGCGCGTCGGGCTGCGGCAAATCAACGTTCTTGCGCCTGCTGCTGGGCCAAGAGGTCGCCAGCAAAGGCGCGATTCTGCTGGACGGCCAACCCCTGGCGAAGGAACCGGATTCGACCCGGGGTGTGGTGTTTCAGCGCTATTCGGTGTTCCCGCACTTGTCGGTGCTGGACAACGTCGCGCTCGGCCTTGAATTGCCGCGCTCGGCGTTGCTCGGGCGGCTGTTCGGCGCCGCCAAGCGTGACGCCCGGGAGCAGGCGGCGGCGCTGTTGCACAAGGTCGGCCTCGATCACGCGCTGGACAAGTACCCGACTCAACTGTCGGGTGGCATGCAACAGCGTCTGGCCATCGCCCAGGCGCTGATCATGAAGCCAAGGGTTTTGTTGCTGGACGAGCCGTTCGGCGCCCTCGACCCCGGCATCCGCAAGGACATGCATGCCCTGCTGCTGGAGCTATGGCGCGAAACCAAGCTGACGGTGTTCATGGTCACCCACGACCTGTCCGAAGGCTTCAACCTCGGCACCCGGCTGCTGGTGTTCGACAAGGTCCGCATCGACCCCCACGCCCCCGGCGCCTACGGCGCGCGCATCACTTACGACATTCCCCTGAACAGCGATCGCCGCGCCGCCCGCGTGGCGCTTGATTCGCTGAAAACGGCTTGAAGGACATTGCCCATGAATGAATCAACCACGCTGTTCCCCGTGTTCGCCGAAGAGCTGCTGCCCGGCGGCGGTCACCTGTCGTTTGTGCTCAAACGGGGCGAACTGCTGCGCCTGACCGACCTGAACGGCAACGCCAACGTCAGCCTGACGATGTTCAACGCCCACGAAAAAACCGAGCGGCTCAACCTGCCCGACAGCCTCAAGTGCCAGCACACCGCCAAGCTCACCAGCGGCCATTGTCTGTATTCGGACATGGGCCGCGTGCTGGCGGCGATCACCGCCGACACCTGCGGCTGGAGCGACAGCATCGGCGGCGTGCTGTGCGCCGAAGAGGTCACCGAGAAATACGGGCAGGGCCGCTATCAGGAACTGCGCAACGGCTTCTTTCGCAACGGCGCCGACAACCTGCTGGTGGAGATGGGCAAGTGGGGCCTGGGCCTGTCCGATCTGTTGATGACGCTGAACCTCTTCAGCCGGGTCAACGTCGACGATCACGGCGCGCTGGCCTTCGTCCCGGGCAACTCAAAAGCGGGCGACAGCATCGAGCTGTACGCGCCGATGGACACGCTGGTCGTGATGACCGCCCTGCAACACCCGATGGACCCCAACCCCGAGTACGCACCGCAGCCGGTCCAGCTGAGCTGGATGAAGGCCGACCCCAGCGTCGCCCAACACTGCCGCACGTCCCGCGAGGAAAACGTGCGCGGCTTCATCAACACCGATCGCCTGTTCGCCTGAGGAGGCTTGCCATGAGCACCGCACAAAAAAATGCCCCCGTTTCCATCACCCACATCCCGGCCGGCGAGCCCTCCCTGACCGAACTCAAGGCCGGGCAGACCCTGCGCTTGCTCGATCTCGAAGGCAATCAGGCGGTTGACACGTTGTTTTACAGCCTCGCCAACCCACGCGAACGCTATGACGTGCAACGTACGTTGCGTCGGCAGAATAACGTTTACCTGAGCAAAGGCAGCGTCCTGTATTCGAACCTGGGCAAGCCGATGCTGACCATCGTCGAAGACACCTGCGGGCGCCACGACACCCTCGGCGGCGCCTGCGCCCAAGAGAGCAACACCGTGCGTTATGCGCTGGATAAAAAGCACATGCACAGCTGCCGCGACAGCTACCTGCGCGCCTGCATCCATGACGGTCGGCTGGGCAAACGCGACATCAGCCCGAACATCAATTTCTTCATGAACGTGCCGGTCACGGCGGACGGTGGGCTGACGTTCGAGGACGGCATTTCCGGCGCCGGCAAGTACGTCGAACTGCGCGCCGAGATGGACGTGATCGTGCTGATTTCCAACTGCCCACAGCTGAACAACCCGTGCAACGGCTACAACCCGACGCCGGCAGAACTGCTCGTCTGGGACTAACCGCTGACCGCGATTTCAAGGGTTCAAGATTCACGGGTTCAAGCTTCAAGATTTCGGCGCGAGGGACGGCCTTCGTGCAACGCGTACCACAGCGGGACGGCCCGCTACCCAGTGAGGGATTGATCGCTATCGATCCCCGGGGTCAATGCCATGTTCGACAAACTGCTGATTGCCAACCGCGGCGCCATTGCCTGCCGCATCCTGCGTACCCTTCGCGACCTGCAGGTCGGCGGCGTTGCGGTGTACGCCGAAGCGGACGCTGCCAGCCTGCACATTCTGCAAGCCGATGAAGCGCACAGCCTGGGCGAAGGTGGCGCCGCCGGCACCTACCTGGCGGTGGACAAGATTCTCGCCATCGCCCAATCCACCGGCGCCAAAGCGATTCACCCGGGTTACGGCTTTTTGTCCGAAAACGCGGCCTTTGCCCAGGCCTGTGAAGACGCCGGCATCGCCTTCGTCGGCCCGACACCCGAGCAACTGCGGGTCTTCGGCCTCAAGCACACTGCCCGCGCCCTCGCCAAACAACACGGCGTGCCGATGCTCGAAGGCACCGAACTGCTGGACAGCCTGGAAGACGCCTTGACCGCTGCTGAAACCATCGGCTACCCGGTCATGCTGAAAAGCACGGCGGGCGGCGGCGGGATCGGCATGCGCGTGTGCCGCAGCGCCAGCGAACTGAGCGAGTCATTCGAGGCCGTCAAGCGGCTGGGCCAGAACAACTTCAGCGACGCCGGCGTGTTCATCGAGAAGTACATCCAGCGCGCTCGTCATCTTGAGGTGCAGGTGTTTGGCGACGGTCGTGGCGAGGTGATCGCCCTCGGCGTGCGCGATTGCTCGGTGCAGCGTCGCAATCAGAAAGTCCTCGAAGAAACCCCCGCGCCGAACCTGCCCGCCGGCATGGCCGAGGAGCTGTGCGCCGCGGCGATCAAGCTGGCGAAAGCGGTTAACTACCGCAGCGCCGGCACGGTGGAGTTCGTCTTCGACAGCGATGATCAGCGGTTTTATTTTCTGGAAGTGAACACCCGTTTGCAGGTCGAGCATGGCGTGACCGAGCAAGTCTGGGGCGTGGACCTGGTGAGCTGGATGATTCAACTGGCGGCCGGCGATCTGCCGCCGCTGGTTGAATTGCGCGCGGGTTTACAGCCCGTCGGCCACGCCATTCAGGCGCGTTTGTACGCCGAAGACCCGGGCCGGGATTTCCAGCCCAGCCCGGGCTTGCTGACCTCGGTGCACTTCCCCACCGCCGACGGCAAACACCTGCGCATCGACACCTGGGTCGAGGCCGGATGTGAAATTCCGCCGTTTTTCGATCCGATGATCGCCAAGGTCATCAGCTGGGCGCCGGACAGGATGTCGGCCAGTGACGGTCTGGCCCAGGCCCTGAGCGAAACCCGGCTGTATGGGATCGAGACCAATCGCGACTACTTGCGACAGATCATCGCGGACGTGCCGTTCGCCAGCGGCCAGCCGTGGACGCGGTGCCTTGAGGGGCTGACCTATCGCGCCGACACGTTCGAGGTCCTGAGCGGCGGCACCCAGACCAGCGTTCAGGATTATCCGGGGCGCCTGGGTTACTGGGCAGTGGGCGTGCCGCCGTCGGGTCCGATGGACAGTCGATCGTTGCGTCTGGGCAATGCTCTGGTGGGTAACGCTGAAGGCTGCGCCGCGCTGGAAATCACCATGAGTGGGCCGACGCTGCGCTTCAACACTGATGCGGTCATTGCCGTGACGGGCGCGGTCATTCCGCTGTCGGTGGATGGCGTAGCGCTGCCGATGAATCAATCGTTGCTTGTTTCTGCTGGATCGACCTTGGTGCTTGGCACCATCGCGGGCGCCGGTGCCCGCAGTTATCTGTGCGTGCGGGGCGGGCTGGACGTGCCGGATTATCTGGGCAGCAAGAGCACGTTCACCCTGGGCCAGTTTGGCGGGCACGGCGGACGGGCATTGCGCGCAGGGGACGTGCTGCATATCGCGCCGCTGGTGGACCGCAGCGCAGGCCAGCAGTTGGCACCCGCGCAGATCGCCGCGCTGCCGGAGATACGAGACATTCGGGTGATCTACGGTCCCCACGGCGCGCCGGAATACTTCACCGAGCGCTACATCGAGACCTTCTTCGCCACCGACTGGGAAGTGCATTTCAACTCCAGCCGCACCGGCGTGCGCCTGATCGGGCCCAAGCCGGAATGGGTGCGTGCCGACGGCGGTGAAGCGGGCCTGCACCCGTCGAACATTCATGACAATCCGTACGCCATCGGTGCGGTGGATTTCACCGGGGACATGCCGGTGATCCTCGGGCCGGACGGGCCGAGCCTGGGCGGCTTTGTCTGCCCGGTGACGATCATCGAGGCGGATTTGTGGCAGTTGGGGCAGCTCAAGGCCGGGGACAAGGTGCGGTTTTATCCGGTCAGTCTCGACGCGGCCCGCTCGCTGAAACTGAACACCGATCTGTGTAGGAGTGAGCTCGCTCGCGAAGAGGCCGGTACATCCGATGAATATTTAGCGACTCGACCAGAGTCTTCGCGAGCAAGCTCACTCCTACAGGGTGCAGCGCTGACCTCACCAGTTGTGTTGCCACAGGGAGCAGCGTTGACTTCGCCGGTTGTGCTCGACATCGGCAAGGACGATACCCGTCTCGTTGCTCGCCTGTCCGGCGACACCCATCTGTTGCTGGAGATCGGCGCGCCGGAGTTGGATCTGGTGCTGCGCTTCCGCGGCCATGCGCTGATGCAGGCGCTGGAAAGCAAGCAGCTCAACGGCGTGATTGACCTGACACCGGGCATTCGTTCGCTGCAGGTGCATTACCAGCCTGAGCAACTGCCGCTGAAAACGCTGCTCGATGTGGTCGCCGGCGAGTGGGACGGCGTCTGCGCCAGCAAGAATCTGGAGGTGCCGTCGCGCATCGTTCATCTACCCTTGTCCTGGGACGATCCGGCCTGCCAGCTGGCCATCGAGAAGTACATGACCACCGTGCGCAAGGACGCTCCATGGTGCCCAAGCAACCTGGAATTCATCCGCCGCATCAACGACCTGCCGAACCTCGACGAAGTGCACCGCACGGTCTTCGACGCCAGCTACCTGGTGATGGGGCTGGGCGACGTCTACCTCGGTGCGCCGGTCGCCACGCCGCTGGATCCTCGCCATCGGCTGGTCACCACCAAATACAACCCGGCGCGCACCTGGACCGCTGAAAACTCCGTCGGCATCGGCGGCGCGTACATGTGCGTCTACGGCATGGAAGGCCCCGGCGGCTATCAGTTCGTCGGCCGCACGTTGCAGATGTGGAACCGCTATCGCGCGGTGGCGGCGTTCGATGGCAAACCGTGGCTGCTGCGGTTTTTCGACCAGATTCGCTTTTATCCGGTCAGCGCCGACGAGCTGCTGACCATCCGCCGCGATTTCCCCCTCGGTCGGTACCCGCTGCGGATCGAGCACAGCACGCTCAATCTGACTGAGTACCAAACCCTCCTGGCCGAAGAAGCGCAGAGCATCGCGGCATTCCGCAACCAGCAGCAGAGCGCGTTCAACGCCGAGCGCGAGCGCTGGATCGCCAACGGGCAGGCCTCGTTCGAGAGCGACGAAGCGTTGGCCGAATCCACGGAAGAAGCGCCGCTGCAAGACGGGCAGACCAGCGTCGACAGCCACATTGCCGGCAATCTCTGGCAGGTGCAGGTCAGCGTCGGCCAGCGCGTCGAGGCGGGGGAAACCCTGGTGATTCTGGAGTCGATGAAGATGGAAATCCCGCTGGTGGCGCCCCACGCCGGAGTGGTCAGCGACGTCCGCGTGCAGCCTGGCTCGGCGGTGCGCGCCGGACAACGGGTGGTCGTGCTGGACGTCGGCTGATTGGCGCTGATGCTCTTTGCAGCTTGCAGCTTGCGGCTTAACGCTTGCAGCTTTCATAGAGGCATAAGACGCGGTGGCATACGCGATACATAGTTACCGCCATTGCCACCCGGCATCGCGCCATAGTGGGCATCTTTCCACGTGGCGCGATTTTTCATGAACGACCGCAGCAGCTCTGATTCCGCGAGCGGCCTTGATCTCCTTTCCAACGACACCCTGCCCGATGGCGGGGATTTCAGCGTTTCGCCGTTCGCGGAACCTTTGCGCCCGGCTGAATCCCCGGAGCCCGCCGCCGCGTCCGCCAGCGAAGCTTACGGGATTAACTACAAGCGCTTGATGCGCCAGGCCGTCAGCCCGGTCGCCGAGTTGTTGTACGGATCGGTCTGGGTACTGAAAGCCTGGCAACTGGATCTCGAGTTTCCGCCCTCGGTCGTCCGCCATCTGGACCAGCGGCTGGAGGAAACGCTACAGGCCAGATTTGGCACGCCCATTGACCTTGACGAGCTGCACGTCAGTTTTAGCACCGCGCTGGAGCCGGCCGTGGAAACCGACGGTCGGGAGCGTTTCGAGCTGCGCCTGACGTTACGCGAGCTGGGCCGGGAGACGCTGAATCCGCCCGGACTCCTCGCCCTTCGACGCTGCGCCGAGGCTGATCGCCCGCTGTCGGCGTGGACGCCCACCCTGACCGTCTCGGCGTTTTTCGAGCTGCTCATCGAAGCCCGATGGCCACTGGAATATGAGCAGGTGCAGCGTCAGTTCTGGGAGCATCACGGCGACACATGGGAGATGCTCGCCAAGCTGGCGTTTCTCGATGGTGTGACCCGCCTGCATTCGCGCAAGCGCATGGATAACGAGGGCCATCTATTAGCGCTGGATGCGCTGGGGCTCACACGTTTCCCGCTTGGTGTTCAGGACCTGCAGTCGGCCGGACCGCCGGCACGCTCGGTCGTGCGCGGGGTGGCGCTGAACGGCGAGATCATCCCCGGTATCTTCCATCTACGCTCCAATACCACGGGGCATTGCTATGTCCACGTGCTGGGCAGCGCGCCCCTGTGCCATGAGTACATCAGCGATGACGCGCCCTGGAAAGCGGACAAGGTGCTGGAGGCGATCAACGCATCGGCCTGGCATCGGCTGAATCTTTCGCTCGATGGCACGCAAATCACCCTCACGCTGGCGGCGCCTTCGGACGACGTATTCACTCAACTGCGTGTCGCCCAGCAACGCTTTTGCGCTGCGCGACTGACGGGCATCGATGCGGTTGAATCAACCGACGCATTCAACGACGACGACCACGCGGCGCTCATGCCCATCGAGCCGGCACTGGCACTGGTCAGCGCCCTCGATCACTGGCAGCACCATGAGCCGCTGCTGGCGCGAATCCCGACCCCGCTCGGGTTCGCAAACCGGCTCATGGGCCAGTGGCTCAGGCAGGTGTTCCCCCGACTCAAGCCTGTCCCGTTGAAGCAAACGCACACGCCGATCACAGATCCCCGGCGCGTATTCATCCGCTACCTGCCCGGCACGTCGAGGACGCCGTGGGGCCACCCGCGAATCGCAGCGGCGAACGTGATTGTCACGCCGGCTGAAACGCCCGTCACGCTGAGTCAGGCACTGTTGAGCCGGTTCAGGGCGCTTCAGCCCCAGGGCTACGATGATGAAGGCGGTCGCTGGGTCGTCTACGCAGATCCGAGCGGAAACGGGGCCTGGTCGCCCGAGGCGGAATTGAACATCAGCGCCGCGAGCGTCGAGGCGTACATACAGGGCGTCGATTTTCTCGGCCTCATGCAGCTTCGACTCGACCAGTTCTGGCGGCAGCAACGCGCTGACATCGAGCGTTCGTTCTGGTCGACCTTCGTCAGCCAGGCGCTGCTGGCCCTAAAGAGCGGCGATCTTTCCATGCACCGTTTCCAGAGAGTGATCGATGCCGTGGAGCAGGCGCAGCAGGTGCCTGCGCCAGAGGCGCCGCTTCTCGTTGCAGAACGGATCCGCTGGAGCGCTGTGGGCTTTCACGTCAGCAGCGGACTGCCACTGAACTCCCACTGCCCTCCCTGCGTGGGCTTGCTGATGATCAGCGCGCCCGACCAGGAAGGCGGGGTGCTTTATCAGGCCGGGCAGTCAACGCCGTTCGTGGCATTCAGTCATCGTCAGCAGCTCATCGACCACCTGACTACCGCTGCCGCCAACCCTGCATGGCGCGAGACCGTGCTCAATTACATGCCGCGCCGTTTTCACGCCAGGCTCGGTTATATCCTCGAACTGTGGGGCGGGGTCCGAGCGCCGGCCGAACCGGTGTCGATCCTGCGCCCCTGGACAGAGCCGCTCTACAGCCCGGACACCCATGCCGCCCGGCAGCGTGAACTGTGCGAGCAGGAAGTGTCCGGCTCGCCCATGGCGTTCATCTGTGAGGGCCTGCGTCTTAACAGCCAGTACGACGCCGAGGACAGCATCGTGACCGACCGCGAGCAGGCACTCGGCGCCTGGATTCAACACCTCAATCGCCTGCAACTGTTATTGGCACCCATGGCGCTCGTGCTGCCGGCGGCCTCCGTTGCGGCGCTGACGGCCAGCGCGGCCAGCGTTTCGCTGGGCATTCAGGCCGCCCACCTCCCCGGCGACCGTCAGAAGGAACGGCGCCAGGTGGTGTTCGCCATTCTGTCCCTGGGGTTATTGCACATGGCACCGGCCACGCCACGACTTTTTCAGGCGTTCCGCAAACTCGCAGCGCCTGCCACAGCACTGGGCCGAGGGCTGAGTCGAGTGAAGACTGCGCTGCCGGCACGCAATTTCGGCGACTGGCTGCGCAGGGCGACCCACCCACGCAAAACGCTGCTCAAGCCATTCTTCAATGGAGCGGGCCTGATGAAGACGTGGAGCGTGGCGGGTAATGCCGAATTCGGCACGTCGTCGGTTCAAGTGTGGAAGCTGGAGCGCAAATTTCTGCTGTGGACATCGGACCGGACCCAGGCACGCACCCTGGTCGTCAGCAGCCACGGCTACTACTTGCCGTGGACGCGCACGACGGCCATTCCCAACGGCACCGAACTGCGAACTTACGCGCCCCACGGTCACGAGCTGGTCGACCCGATGCTGCACCGGATCGCCAGCCAGTCGGTGCGGCCCTACGCCCTGCTGAACACTGCGCAGCCGGTGCCCGGCCCCGGCGTCGGGCCCTTTCCGGACATGTTCGCCCGGGACACGCTGATGGCCGGCACCTCGCTGCCCGGACGCATCAAGAACTACACCCTGGCGAAATTTCAGAGCGAGCACTATGAAAGTTATCGGGACATCAGCCAGATCGTGCGCAACAGTCATCAACCGCCGCTGCCCAGCCTGCTCCCTGCAACGCCCATGGATGTGCTGACCGTGCGCAACCGGTTCGGTATGACCCGCCCGACCCTGGAGGATCTGTTCGGCGAACTGAGTCGGCAGGGCATTCACTACGACAACATCCTGCTGGTGCATTGCCGCTGTCCTGCCGTGGGTTCTATGCTGGGGCGCGCGCCCTCTTTCGTCGCCCCGCAAGGCCAGTCGCCGATTACCCCGTAGGCGCGTTGCCCGGGATCACATGCTCATGGCGCGAGACAGGGCCGCGCGCTAGCATTGGCGGCACTCAAAGGCGGCGCTCTACATGGACACTCACATCATCGACACGAGCATCTGCCCCGTTTGCGGCGCCAGTAACCGCTGCACCCTGGCTGATCCGCGCACAGTGGATCAAGCCTGCTGGTGTTTTACCGCCGAGATCGACCCGGCGGTACTGGCAGCTCTACCCGAAGAGGTCCGTGGACAGGCATGCCTCTGTCCGCGATGCGCGGGCCTTGAAGCGGCGAGTCGCGATGCGTCTTGACCGTTTCCTCAGCAACCTGCCGCGCTTCAGCCGCAAAGAGGTACGACTGGCACTGATCGCAGGCCGCGTGCAGGTCGACGGGTTGCTGGTAAAAAACCCGCTGCACGAAGTCCGCGAGTTCAGTCAGGTACGGATCGACGACGAAGTCCTTCAGCTCGGCAAACCCGCCCGGTATTTCATGCTGCACAAACCCCAGGGCTGCGTCAGCGCAACCGTCGATCCGCAGCACCCCACCGTGCTCGACCTGCTTGAGGAGCCCGACAAGGACGATCTGCACATCGCCGGCCGACTGGATTTCAACACCTCCGGGCTGATGCTCATCACCAACGATGGGCAGTGGTCGCGCCGCCTGACGCAGCCGATCACCAAACTGGCGAAGGTCTATGACGTCGAGACCGAAGACGACATCGGTGCGCACTACGTCGAAAAATTTGCTGAAGGTTTTTATTTCGCGTTTGAAGACCTGACGACACAGCCTGCCGAGCTGACGATTCTGGGCAGTCATCGCGCCCGGCTGAGCATCGTGGAAGGGCGTTACCATCAGGTCAAACGCATGTTCGGCCACTTCGACAACAAGGTGACCCGGCTGCACCGCGAGAGCATGGGACCGCTGAGACTCGACCCGGCGCTGGCCCCCGGACAGTACAGAGCCCTGAGGCCCGACGAAATTGCGTTGATCTGAAACCTGCGTCCAATTGCCTACCTGTCACGAAACACGTGCAACGTGTCTACGCGCACCCCGTTTTTTCGTCAGGAGACATGGAGATGAAGCCAGAAATCACTGTGCTGGACATACAAGGCCAGTTCCGGGTTTACACGGAGCTCTATCGCGCAGACGCCGCCGAGAAGACCATCATTCTGGTCAATGGCTCGCTCGCCACGACCACCTCCTTCGCTCAAACCGTGCGCAACCTTCACCCGCAATTCAACGTCGTGCTGTACGACCCGCCTTACGCCGGCAAATCAAAACCCCACAATGCCCATGAACGCCCCCTGACCAAGGAGCTGGAAGGTCAGTTGCTTCTGGAGCTCATCGACCACTTCAACGCCGAACTGCTGCTGTCGTTTTCATGGGGTGGCGCGGCGGCGCTGGTCGCCCTGGCGCATCGGCCCAAGCGCATCGAGAAAGCCGTGATCAGCTCGTTCTCCCCTGTCATCAGCGACCCGCTGCGCGACTACCTCGAGCGCGGCCGGCAACACTTCGCCGCCTACAATCGCCATGGCGTCGGTGAGTTACTCAACAGCACGCTGGGCAAACACCTGCCTTCTCTGTTCAAGCGCTACAACCACAAGCACGTCAGCTCCCTGGATCTGCACGAGTACGCGCAGATGCACCACCACATCAACCATGTGCTGGACGCGAGCAATCATCCGCAGATGAAAGCCGCCAGGCGCATCAATGTGCCGGTGCTGTTCATGAACGGTGTGTGGGACGAGTACACCTCGGCTGCCGACGCCCGGCACTTCGCCCACTACATTCGCGACTGCCATTTCAGCACCATTCAGGATGCGGGGCACTTTCTCGACATGGAGAGCAAGGCCGCGTGCCTGGCATCGAAAGAGGCCCTGCATGGGTTTCTGAAGCCCGCGCCCGAACCCCAGCGCATTCATTACAGAACGGGTCAGTTGCAACAGGCGTTTGCGGTGTGATTGGAATGGGAAATGATAGGGCAGCAGCCGGGGAAGGAAGGGTTTGCTGCAGAGCCTGATGAGTGCCATTGGACGGCGAATCAGGGGGCGGACACACGGCATTGGGTCGGTGAGGCATTTAACGCTTCAATTCACCCGCCGCATCTGGTACAAAGTCAGCCGCTCCAAAGGCGTCGAGTCAAAAGCGGGTATAGTTTAGTGGCAAAACGAAAGCTTCCCAAGCTTTAGTTGAGGGTTCGATTCCCTCTACCCGCTCCATTTCCCCCAGTGTTTCCGGGCTTTTCAGCCGCCCTCCTCGCTCTGAATCAATCTCGATTCGTGCCCTCGACTTCAAAAATACCGACCCATACCGCCGCCTTCTCAGGCACCGATTTCGTTACCGTTAATCCCCTGCTGCAAATCCGCATCACAGATTCCACGCCGACTGCCGATACAGAGAAACCAGTTGCTCAAAATTCATCCATCGAGCGACGAAATCTCAAGGCAGTGACGATCATGCAACATATCCCCTTGGCAACCTTCGAATCCATTGGCTGCGCTGAGTGTCGAAATCTCGAAGGGCTGGGTTTCGACTTCACCATGGCTTTCCAACCTATCTTCAACGTCACCACCGGAGCGCCCTTCGCTTATGAGGCGCTGGTCCGTGGTCTCAACGGCGAGTCCGCCGCGTTCATCCTGGGTCAGGTCAACGACGGCAACCGCTACCGTTTCGATCAGGCGTGCCGGGTCAGGGCCATTGAGCTCGCTACCCAGCTGGGCCTGCCCGCGATTCCAGACTGCAAGCTGAGTATCAATTTCCTGCCCAAAGCGGTGTACCGCGCAGAGACCTGCATTCGGGCAACGCTTGAGGCGTCTCGGACGTTCGATTTTCCGGTGGATCGGCTCATGTTCGAAGTCACCGAAGGTGAGCGTGTAGATGATCCGAATCATCTCAAATCCATTTTCGAAGAGTACGAGCGGCAAGGTTTCACCACCGCTATTGATGACTTCGGATCAGGTTATTCCGGCCTCAACATGTTGGCGATGTTTCAACCACAGGTGCTGAAGATCGATATGGCGCTCACCCGTGACATCGATCAGGACGCCGTGCGTCGGGCGATTGTTGAAGGGATTGTGCTGGTTTCGAAGCGGCTGGGAATCACTGTCGTGGCCGAAGGCATCGAGACCTGCGAAGAGCGCGACGCCCTGCTGGATCTGGGCGTCGAGCTGATGCAGGGCTATCTGTTTGCCAAACCCATGATCGGCCGTTTGCAACCGATGCCGGTGGAGCTGATATGCGGCTCGGACGCTGTCGACGTGGCCTGATTCACAAGTGAGCCTTGGACGTTGCAAGGGTTGCAGGCCAGTCGTGGGTGCGATGCGTCAATCCGCCGCGTGGGTCGCTGCCCGTTCGATCAACGCGGCCACTTCCTGCGGACGGGACTGGTACACCGAGTGACTGGCGCCGTTGATCTCGATGGTGTGGCTGTTGGCCCGCTTGGCGTACATGCGCTCAAGGTCCGGGTTGATGATCCGGTCTGCCCCGGCCACTGCGTACCAGCTAGGCTTGGTTTTCCACGCGGGCACGCCAGCGGGGGTGGTGAACACTGACGCCGCGGTCGGCTCCTGGGAAATGGCTTCGAATTCAGCCTGAGCCTTGGGCAGGTCAGCCGCGAAGTCCGCCGGATAGAATGCTGGGTCAAGGGACAGGAAGCCGTCAGCGGTTTTCTTCACCGCTTTGGTGGCATTGGGGTACAGCTTGCCGTTCTGCGCTTCGGTTTCACCCTGATCCAGCGCGTGGGCGGCGATGTACACCAGGCCCACGACATGAGCGTCATTGCCGACATCCGTGATGATCGCGCCGCCGTAACTGTGGCCGACCAGAATCGTCGGGCCATCCTGCTGGTCAACAATGCGCTTCACCGCCGTCACGTCATCGGCGAATGACGTCAATGGGTGTTCAGCGATCGAGACGTTGTACCCGTCCTTGCGCAGGATCTCGTAAACCGGCTTCCAGCCCGACCCGTTCACAAAGGCGCCATGCACCAGCACGATGTTCTTCACCGGTGCCGCCTGAGCCGCACCGGCAACGCCCAGAGCCAGGGCGCCCGCCGTAAAAACGCTTAGCAGCAATGCCGTGTTGATTCTGTTCATGGGGTGCTTCCTCAGTGTGCAGTCATGGTCAGGGGCTGGAGCGGGATAGCCGAACCTGACCCCGCATTTGGCTGTGAACCATTGAATGCGCTGCACGTATCTGCAATGTGTCGCTGAGGGCGAGCTTTCAGTCAGCACGTATCGGCAGGGGGTCTGGATACACAGGTATACAAAGCTCGCGTTTTTTGTGGGACCGGCTTGAGCCGGGAAGAGGCAAGTGTGTTCGCCATCAGCTTTGCAGCGTGACGGCTGACGCTTTCCCGGCTAAAGCCGGTCCCACAATGGAGGCCACCGCCAGTCCAGCTGAATGCATGCAATCCAAATGTAGGACCGGCTTCAGCCGGGAAGAGGCAAGTAAGTGCGCTGCACCAGTAAACCGGACTAAAACTTTCACCCACGAAAAAGCCCGGAAAACTCCGGGCTTGTTCATTCCATCAACGCTTACGCCGCAAGGCTCGGCGACGACAGGGACTTCTTGTACTCAGCCTTCATCGCTTCCATCTGCGCACCCAGCTCTTCCAGCTTCTTCTTGCCCAGCAACTTTTCAGCTTGCGGGAACATCTCTTCCTCTTCTTCCTCGATGTGGTGCTCCAGCAGCTCTTTGACCACTTTCACACGACCGGAAAACTCCGGGGTAGCAGGGTCAGTTTGCTTGAGGTCCGGCAGCACCAGGGCGTCAACGGTGCGGTGCTCTTCCTTGGCTTCGTAGTACATGATGTCCTGCTCTTTGCCGCCCGCCTCTTTAAACGCCGGATAGAGAATTTCTTCCTCGATCTTGGTATGGATGGTGATTTCCATCTCCAGTTTGGCCAGCAAGTCAGTGCGCTTTTTAACGCCGCGCTCGGTGGACTCGCTCAGTTGGGTCAAGATGGCTTTTACGCGTTCATGGTCGGCTTTCAACAGTTCGATGGCGTTCATGTTGTTTCCTCTGGATCACGGTAAGCGGATCGATCTAAGCGCCGACCCTGCAGGTTCGTGATGAGAGTTGCATCGACCGTGCCGATGTAGCGAGTTATCGAAAAGCTCAGTGAATCAAGCAGTTAGACGAACAGGGAAAATGCGAAATCGTGCAGGCTGCATGAAACTTCGCAAATGGATAGTGCAGTTCACGAGTTGCTATCCGGCCGATTGAGCTCCGGCAACACCAGAGCTCAGATGGCGACGAGTCGTGTCATTAGTGCGCTTTGGCGGCAGGTAATAACGCCGTTCGCTCTTGATAGGCTGGTAAGGAGGCCGCAAACGCCATGGCTTCTTCGCGCGTGGAGAATGAGCCTAATCGATCACGGTGGGTGCAGACCCGCCAAGGCCCGTTGTTCACGTTAATCACATCGTAACCGTTGAAGTGCGTCTTGCTGAGCATTGCGGTATGCATGGTCATCTCCTCTCATTCAAGAGAGTGTTATGGGTTGTCGGATTAAACCTTACACCCGTCATTCACTCTATAGACGTTACCGAGACCAGCGGCACCCTCCTCAAAGTGCTCGAAGCCGGGATGCCGCGTTGACAATGCCGACCTGGGTTTCTATAAGTCCCCTCCGTTCTGGCGTCCGGTCAGTACCTGCTCACCTGAAAGCGAAGCGAGATGATGGAATTCACGGATTTTGATGCCGAACTGGCCGACTGGAACACGCTGCAAGCCGTCAATCCCTGCTCGGGATTGCTGCTGGGCAACGGCGCCAGTCTTGCCGTGTGGAAGAACTTCGCCTACGACTCGCTGTTCGAGCTGGCGCAGACCACGCGCAACAAACCCTTGAGCGCCACCGAGCTGGCGCTGTTCAAATCCATGGAAACGGAGAATTTCGAGCCCGTACTCAGCGGCTTGAAAGTCGCGATGCGGGTCAACGCGGCGCTGACGATCGGTTCGTCATCGCCACGCAACCGCTATTTCGCGATCAAGGAAGCCCTGATTCATGGCATCCGCTCGGCCCACATTCCGTGGCGCCTGATGGAGGCGGCGACTATTGGCAAGATCAGCGAAGCCCTGAGCCCGTATCAGACGGTGTATTCCACCAATTACGACCTACTGGCGTACTGGGCAGCGATGCATGGCGCGCAGCCGTTCGATGATCTGTTCGACGATGACGCTGTGTTCAACCTGCACCGCACCGACAGCCACGCCACGCGCATTTTGTACCTGCATGGCGGCATGCACCTGGTGAAGAACTTCGATGGCACGGCGCGCAAGTTGCTGTCTTCGGAGAGCACGCTGCTGGGCAGTTTCGCGATCAACGCGCTGGAAGATGTGCCGCTGTTTGTCTGTGAGGGCCCTAGCGACGACAAGATGAAGATCATCCGCGGTTCGGACTATCTGTCGTTTTGCCACACCCAACTGGCGCAGCATGAGGGCGCGCTATGCGTCTTCGGCCACTCGCTGGGCAAGCAGGATCGACACATTCTCAACGCCATTCTCCAAGCCCGTCCCAAGCACATCGCCATCTCGGTATTGCCGCGCAGTGACGCCTTCATCCAGCACCAGAAACGCCGCTACAGCGAACTGTTTGAAGGGCAGAACATCGAGCTGACATTCTTCAACGCCACGACCCACCCGTTGGGCGATCCGGCGCTTGCGGTGCCGGTGGCAAGGCTGAAGGAAGCGTTGGAGTTGAAGAAGAGTTGAGGGTTAGCGCGGCGAGTGCTCATATTCCCAACCCCGACAGGCCAATGCCACGTGCTTGGGGATAAGTGCAGCACCGCTGCTGTAAGCAGTAATGGTTCGACGCGTAAAGCCCAGCTCGATGGCCGCTGCCGAGAGCGAGAGGTTGTTCTTTGCCATCCACTGTTTGAAGTCGCGCGTCGGCATGACTTCACCGGCCTGCTCCAGCGCGAGCCGGTGAAGCGTCGACGCAGACAGCTCGATATCATTCCCCCACGACACGTCGAACCCCCAATCACCCACAGTCACCTGACTGAACAGCGTTTCATCCTTCAGCGGCACCAGCGCTTCAAATTGGTCGATGTAGGCCGACAAATCAACGGTATGACGCTTGCCGTTGTTCCAGCCGAGGATCAACGAGCGGCTGTTCGCGACAGGTTGCGCAGCGACGATGCGTAATTTGCTGGTCATGCCTCAAGTCCTCCGATTCTGCTCATACCAGATACGCCACAAGTCCCGGGTATGATTCCTGGCCCACTGCAGCGCTTCTTTCAGCGCCTTCCCCTCAGCGCCCCTGCCTAAGACCCTTAAACCGTCAATCTGCACGAGTGACTCCCCGTCAGGCGTCTGGACATGGAAATGGGGCGGGGCATGGTCGTCCGGATAGATTTTGATCTTCCAGTTGCGATTGTTATGTACGGTAGCCATGGCGGGATACTAGAGAAATTTTTTCCCCAGTACAAACTCTGATGACAAAAACAAAAACCGGACCCTACAGGTCCGGTCTTCCAATTACTCACCGCTTCAAATCTTCCCAGCCGCTGCCCTTTATTCGTTACCTTCCGACAACGACCCCACGACCACTGCCCCACCCTGCGTGTGTCTATTGACGCTGGTGGCGACCGATTCAGTGGTCAGGCGCATGCTGCTGAGGGCGGCGAGTCGGTCGCTGCTTGTCGTGTGCACGACGCTGCCTGACCAGTGAGCCGCCACCGTCGCCATCCATGCGAAAAGGAATACCACGACACCCTGCAACGCCCATTTTTCGATAACCGACACGATGGCTCTCCTGGCTGAATTCGACGGCACCAATTTGACCTTCAAACTGTTGCAGGAACGTTGCATTCAACTTCTGCACCAACATTTGAGTCGATTGAGTGCTCGTCAGGAAAATCCTCGAAAACGGCAGTTCCCCCCTTGTCCCCCGTTCATAATTCCCGGCTGAAGCCGGTCCCACAAAAGCATCGCGGTCGGTTAGCAGGACCGGCTTCAGCCGGGAAAAGGCCCGTTTGAGCGCCGCAGCATTAACAGGCGAAGTGTACGGACGATTCCGCACGCATCTGTAAATGGCCCCCATGCCGCCTCTGTGGCTGAATGAGCACGCGTTTCGCACCAACAAAAACAAGGCACGGCCCCCTATGTCCTCTCGTGAAAACACCGGAATGGTCCTCGGACTGATCGGCGTGGTGATCTTCAGCCTGACACTGCCCATGACCCGCATCGTGGTGCAGGAAATCCATCCTTTGCTCAACGGTTTAGGCCGCGCCCTGGTCGCGGCGGTGCCAGCGGCGGCGTTACTGATATGGCGCAGAGAAAAATGGCCGACCCCCGCGCAGTTCAAGGCGCTGGTGGTGGTCGCGCTGGGGGTGATCGTCGGGTTTCCGGTGCTGTCAGCCTGGGCCATGAAAACCCTGCCCGCCTCCCACGGCGCGCTGGTCAATGGCCTGCAACCACTGCTGGTCGCCATCTACGCCGCATGGCTCTCCCACGAGCGCCCGTCGAAAGCCTTCTGGGCCTGCGCCGCCATGGGCAGCGTTCTGGTGCTGGGTTACGCGCTGATCAGCGGGGCCGGCAATCTTCAGGCCGGTGATCTGCTGATGGTCGCCGCGGTGGCGATTGGCGGGCTGGGTTATGCCGAAGGCGGCCGCCTGGCCAAGGAGATGGGTGGCTGGCAGGTGATCTGCTGGGCGCTGGTGATTTCGATCCCGGTGCTGATCGTGCCCGTCAGCTATCTGGCGTGGCAGCATCAGGGGCCGATTTCTCCCGGCGCCTGGTGGGCCTTCGGTTACGTGTCGCTGTTCTCGCAATTCATCGGTTTCTTCGCCTGGTACGCCGGACTGGCCATGGGCGGCATCGCGCGGGTCAGTCAGATTCAGCTGGTGCAGCTGTTTTTCACCATGGCCTTCTCGGCGCTGTTTTTCGGTGAGCACATCGACCCGACGACCTGGATCTTCGCCGCCGGTGTCGTGGTCACGCTGGCCATCGGGCGTAAAACGGCGGTGATCGCACCCAAGCCGGTCGCCGCCGCTCGCGTCTAACCCAGCAGGCCATCCGCCTGGAGCAAGCGCTCCAGGCACTGCTCCTGAATGCCGTAGAACACTTTCAGCTCCTGAATCTTCGCCAGCAGCTCAGCCGGATCCGCCGGAGTCGCGCGCTTGACAGCCAGAATCATCTTGTTCTTGTTGGTGTGCTCCAGCGAGATGAACTCGAAGACCTTGGTTTCATAGCCGCACGCTTCCAGCAGCAATGCGCGCAGGGCATCGGTGACCATTTCGGCCTGCTGGCCCATGTGCAAACCGTATTGCAGCATCGGCTTGAGCAGCGTCGGGCTCTGGATCTGCAGGCGGATCTGTTTGTGGCAGCACGGCGAGCACATGATGATCGAGGCGCCCGAGCGGATACCGGTGTGAATCGCGTAGTCGGTGGCGATGTCGCAGGCGTGCAAGGCGATCATCACGTCCAGCTCGCTGGGCGCCACCGAACGCACGTCACCGCACTTGAACACCAGCCCCGGATGCTCCAGCCGCGCGGCAGCGTTGTTGCACAGCGTGACCATGTCCTCGCGCAGCTCGACGCCGGTGACGTTGCCTTCAGCCTGCAAGGTGTTGCGCAGGTAATCGTGGATGGCGAAGGTCAGATAACCCTTGCCCGAGCCGAAATCCGCGACCGTCACCGGTTTGTCCAGCGTGATCGGCGAGGTCGCCAGCGCGTGGGAAAACACCTCGATGAACTTGTTGATCTGCTTCCACTTGCGTGACATCGCCGGAATCAGCTCGTGCTGCTTGTTGGTCACGCCAAGATCGGTCAGGAATGGCCGGCTCAGTTCCAGGTAACGTTTTTTCTCGCGGTCATGCTCGGCGGTCGGGGCTTCGCGCTCCTGCTGGGCCTTGTTGCGGAATAGCGTGCTCTTGCCCTTCTTGCTGAACTCCAGCTGCACTTCATCGGTGAGCGACAGCAGATGAGCGTTCTTGAAGGACTCGGGCAGCAGGCTGGCGATCAGCGTCTGCGCCTCGGCAAGGGGGTGATTTTTGGTGATGTCGCGGGTCTTGTAGCGATAGACGAAGGACAGGCACGGCTGATCCTTGACCGTGACGGGTTTGATGATCACCCGCTGCAACTCCGCTTCGCTTCCGACGTACTTGGCCAGCACCAGTTTGATCAGCGAATTTTGCGTCAGGCAGGTGTCCAGCAGACTCAAGAACTGAGCGCGGTGATCCTGCGCAGGAACGGTGACGGGTGCGGTAACAGACATCGGAAAGCGCCTCGGGAGCGGAAATGCGAGGCGCTATTTTAGGCGGGTCGAGAGCGGTAGGTGCAATTAAATGACGCGGAGGGTCAGCAGAGGCATTCCCCCGCGGAGCGCGGGAACGATCAGATCACTCCAACACCACTAACCGGTTTGGCAACTCGTTGCGCGCCTGGGTCACGGGCACCTGCTCGCTCAGCACCTCGCCGCACGAAGTAATGCACCCCATAAAACCTTCCACAATCCGGCCGTCCTTTACCTGCCGGGTGAAGGTCTCGACCATCGAGCGCCAGACTTCGTTGTCCACGCGCCGGGCGATGCCGTCGTCGACGATGATCTCGACATAACGCTCGGCCTCGCTGACAAAAATCAGCACGCCAGTGCCATTGGCGGTGGCGTGCAGGTTCTGTTCGAGAAACTGCCGACGCGCCAGATTGCCCGCCCGCCAGTGCCGCACGCGAACAGGCACCAGCCGCGTGGTGATGCCCGGCAGCCGGCACACCAGCGCCACCACGATGAACGTGACAACCTGCACCAGCAGCAGATGATTGGCATTGAGCCAGCCGGTCAGCAGGTTGATCAGCCCCGGTACGAGCAACGCGATGACCCCGGCCCAGATCAGTGGCACGTAGGTGTAGTCGTCAGCGCTGGTGGCCAGCACCGTCACCAGTTCCGCGTCGGTCTGACGCTCGACGGTCTCGATGGCGTGGGCAACCCGCTGCTGTTCGTCTTTATTGAGCAATGTCATGCAAGCAAACCCTTCCTGAGCGAACAACTACCAGCCACCGGAGGCACCGCCCCCGCCAAATCCACCACCGCCACCGCGCATACCGCCCGAGCTCGAACCGCCAGAGCCGCCAGCACCGAAGCCCCCTGAGCCGCCAGAGCCGAAGCCGCCAAAGCCGCCGCCACCGGAGCCGATGGACCTGCCACGCCCGGAACGTGCGCTGATGTAACTGATGACCACGAATAACACCAGAAACAGCAGGGTCACTTTCCAGTCGACGCCTTCGTTTTCACTTGCCGCTGCGCTGCCGGTGGCGCCGACGGCGGGTTCGGCAAGGGGATCGCCGCCGAGCACCTGGACCATCGCCTCGGCACCTTTGGTGATACCGCCGACAAAATCGCCCTGCCGGAACGCCGGGGTGATGATCTGACTGATGATCACCGATGACTGCGCATCCGTCAGACGATCTTCCAGGCCGTAACCCACTTCGATGCGCACCTTGCGCTCGTCCCGGGCCACCACCAGCAGCGCGCCATTGTCCTTGCCCTTCTGGCCGATGCCCCAGTGACGACCGAGCTGATAGCCGTAGTCCTCGATGGTCGAGCCCTGCAGGTCTGGCAATGTGACCACCACCACTTGCTCGGTGGTCAGTTCTTCATGGGCGCGCAGCATCTGTTCGAGATGCTCTTTGCTCGGGCCGTCGATCATCCCGGCGGTGTCAACGACGCGCCCGGTCAGCGGCGGAAACGTGAGGTCGGCTTGCGCCCACTGGGCAAATACGCCCACCGACATCGCCAGTAACGCGACCAGCACTCCCCGCCGCGCGCGTCCCATCAGAATTTCACTTGTGGCGCTTTGTCAGCGTCAGCGGCAGTGGCTTCGAAGTTCGGACGCACCGGCAGATCGCTGTACATCACGGTATGCCACAGACGGCCCGGGAAGGTGCGGATCTCGGTATTGTAACGCTCGACCGCCGTGATGAAGTCGCGACGGGCCACCGCGATACGGTTTTCCGTGCCTTCAAGCTGGGACTGCAGCGCGAGGAAGTTCTGGTTGGATTTGAGGTCCGGATAGCGCTCCGAGACCACCATCAAACGGCTCAATGCGCCGGTCAGCTGACCTTGTGCGTCCTGGAACTGCTTGAGTTTGGCCGGATCGTTCAGGGTGCTGGCGTCCACCTGAATCGACGTCGCCTTGGCACGCGCTTCGATGACTGCGGTCAGGGTGTCCTGCTCTTGCTTGGCGTAGCCTTTCACCGTTTCCACCAGGTTGGGGATCAGGTCGGCGCGGCGCTGATACTGGTTCTGCACCTGGGCCCAGGCAGCCTTGACCTGCTCGTCGTAGGTCGGAATGTTGTTGATCCCGCAGCCGGACAACAGGGTCGTCAGCAGCATCATCAACGCCAGTGACAATTTGTAACGACTGCCCCGGCTGTGGTCATAACGCTCTGTTTGCATGGCGTGCGTGCTCCCTGTACTCATCAATAGTTAGTCCTGTCAGTCATGACTTTAGCCAAACCGGACGATCCCCGGCATAATCCCGCCCCATCGCGTTGTCGGGGCTCTGGATTGCCGGGCCACAATCAGATAAAACTCGTTGCGCTACTGATGCTCATATGAGGCAGGAGTTCAGCGGCGTTGCCGTCCTGACGACAATAAAAACCAAAGGTTCGACACCTATAACAACGGCTGACCGGTATTACGTGCGAGTTGCCGGCAACGCCTTGAGAAAACCATTCATGAATAAGCTGTGTTTCCTGAGTCTCGTCATCGGCCTGGTCAGTCAGTCCGCCTGGGCCGAAAACGCCACCACTGGCGTTGGCACCCCCTCCACGCTGCAAGCCAAGAATGCATTCATCGCCAACCTGATGAAGCAAATGACCCTCGACGAGAAGATCGGCCAACTGCGCCTGATCAGCATCGGCCCGGAGATGCCCAAGCCGGAAATTCTCAAGGAAATCACCGCAGGCCGCATCGGCGGCACGTTCAACTCCGTCGTGCTGCCGGACAACCGCGCCATGCAGGACGCCGCCGGGCACAGCCGCAACAAGATCCCGATGTTCTTCGCCTACGACGTCGTCCACGGCCAGCGCACCGTATTCCCGATCAGCCTGGGTCTCGCGTCGACCTGGGACATGAACGCCATCACCCGCACCGGTCGCGTGTCAGCGATCGAAGCCGCCGCCGACGGCGTGGACATGACCTTTGCACCGATGGTCGACATCACCCGCGACGCGCGCTGGGGCCGCAGCTCCGAAGGCTTCGGCGAGGATACCTATCTGGTGTCGCGTATCTCCGCCACCATGACCCGCGCGTTTCAGGGCACCAGCATGCAGGCGCCCAACAGCATCATGGCGGTGGTCAAACACTTCGCCCTGTATGGCGCGGTCGAGGGCGGTCGCGACTACAACACCGTCGACATGAGCCCGGTGCGCATGCAGCAGGACTACCTGCCGCCCTATCGCGCATCGATTGATGCCGGCGCAGGCGGCGTGATGATCGCGCTCAATTCCATCAACGGCGTGCCTTCCACGTCCAACGCCTGGCTGCTGCAGGATGTCTTGCGCAGGGATTGGGGCTTCAAGGGCGTAACCGTCAGCGACCACGGCGCGATCAAGGAACTGATCGACCACGGCGTGGCCAAGGACTTCCGCGAAGCCGCCAAGCTGGCGATCAAGGCCGGCGTCGACCTGAGCATGAACGACAAGGCCTACGGCGAAGAACTGCCGGATCTGGTAAAGAGCGGCGAAGTGTCGGTCAAAGAAGTCGATAACGCCGTGCGTGAAGTGCTCGGCGCCAAGTGGGAAATGGGCCTGTTCGCCAACCCGTACCTGCGCATCGGCGCGGCAGTGGATGACCCGGCCGATCGCAACGCCGAAAACCGTCTGCACCGTGCCGAAGCCCGCGACGTTGCGCGAAAGAGCGTCGTGCTGCTGAAGAACCAGAACGACACCCTGCCGCTGAAGAAGCAAGGCACCATCGCTGTGATCGGTCCGCTGGCCAAGAGCTCGATGGACATGATGGGCAGTTGGTCAGCGGCCGGGCTGGCGCGTCAGACCGTCAACGCCTATGACGGCATTGCGGCGGCGGTCGGCGACAAGGCCAAGCTGGTTTATGCACTGGGCTCCAACATCACCGACAACCAGCACGCCATTACCTACCTGAACAAGATGGACGACCAGATCGCCATCGACCCGCGTCCCGAGCAGGAAATGATCGACGAAGCGGTCAAGGCCGCGCAGCAGGCGGACGTGGTGGTTGCCGTTGTGGGTGAGTCGCGCAACATGTCCCATGAAGCGGCGAGCCGTGTCGACCTGGTAATACCGGGCCGTCAACGGGACCTGATCCGCGCGCTCAAGGCCACAGGCAAACCGCTGGTGCTGGTGCTGATGAATGGCCGGCCGCTGGCGCTGGGTGAAGAAAACGAACTCGCCGACGCCATGGTGGAAAGCTGGTTCCTCGGCACCGAGGGCGGCAATGCCCTGGCTGACGTGCTGTTCGGCGACTACAACCCGTCCGGCAAACTGCCGATGACCTTCCCACGCTCCGTGGGCCAGGTCCCGGCGTACTACAACCACCTGAACACCGGTCGCCCGTACCGCCCGAACGACTCGAACTACACCTCGAACTACTTCGAAGAGCCGACCAGCCCGCTGTTCCCGTTCGGTTATGGCTTGAGCTATACGCAGTTCAGCGTGTCGGACATCACCCTGTCGATCAACAAGATGACCCGCAAGGACAAGCTGACTGCCAGCGTCATGGTCAAGAACACCGGCAAGGTCGCCGGTGAAACCGTGGTTCAGCTGTACTTGCGCGACGTCGCCGCATCGATCAGCCGCCCGGTCAAAGAGCTGAAGAACTTCCAGAAAGTCATGCTGAACCCCGGGGAAGAGAAATCCGTGAGCTTCACCCTGACCGAAGAAGACCTGAAGTTCTTCAACCCGTCGCTGAAGTACGCGGCCGAGGCGGGCGAGTTCAAGCTGATGATCGGCCTGGATTCGGAGAACGTGAAAGAGACGACGTTCAATTTGCTGTAAGGCAGGAATCCGGGGCGAATGCGCCAGCCACTGAAAGGAGGTCATGCCCATGCCCCGTTCCGTCCGCCTTGTGCTCTATGTGTTGCTGATCTTCGCCGGTACCGTCATTGCGGCGACGCGGGCGATGCATCAAGCTCATCGGCATGCCCTGGAAGACGACGCTGGCCGCTCTAAAGATCGGCTGGCGCTCTACGCCAACACGCTGCAGACCCTGATCGAGCGCTACCGGGCTCTGCCGGCTGTTCTGGCCCTTGATCCGCAACTGCGGACGGCGCTGAGCGGACCGGTCAGCGCCGACACCACCCAGGCGCTCAATCTCAAACTGGAGCAGATCAACGGCGCTGCCCAGTCCTCCACCCTCGAACTGCTGGACCGCAACGGCCTCGCCGTCGGCGCCAGCAACTGGAGTCTGCCAAGCAGCTACGTGGGCCACAACTACGGCTTCCGCCCCTACTTCACGCAAACCCGCGCCACCGGTGTCGGGCGTTTTTATGCCGTCGGCGTGACCAGCGGCATCCCGGGTTACTTCCTGTCGAACGCGGTGCGCGACGAAGCCGGGCAGTTCATCGGGGCGATGGTGGTCAAGCTGGAGTTTCCGGACCTTGAACACACCTGGGCGCAAAACGATGACCTGCTGCTGGTCAGCGACGCCAAGGGCATCGTCTTCATCGCCAATCAACCGGGCTGGCGCTATCGGGCCCTGCGGCCGCTGACCGAGCAGGACCGCGCCGAACTGGCGAGCACGCGTCAGTACGACAAGCAGCCGCTGACGCCCTTGCATCAGGAGCTGCTGCGTACGTTCGGCGAAAACAGCCATCTCAGCCGCGTCGACGCCCCCAACGAGCAGACCGATTTCTTGTGGCAGTCAATGCCGCTGCCGACCGAGGGTTGGACCTTGCACCTCCTGCGCAGACCGCAGGCCGCCAGTGAAGACGTGCGCAATGCCGGACTGGCGGCGGCAGGCATCTGGCTGACGCTGGTGTTTCTCGGGCTATTTCTGTATCAGCGCTGGCGCCTTGGCCGCATGCGCCAGCGCAGTCGCGAAGAGCTTGAACGCTTGGTCGAGGAGCGGACGCGGGACCTGCAAACGGCGCAGGACGGTCTGGTGCAGTCGACCAAGCTGGCGGCTCTCGGCCAGATGTCTGCCGCCCTCGCCCACGAAATCAACCAGCCGCTGACGGCCCAGCGCATGCAACTCGCGACCCTGCGTCTGTTGCTGGAGCATGGCCGTGTTGACGATGCGTACAAGGCGTTGAGCCTGCTCGATCAGCAATTGACCCGCATGGCCGCGCTCACCGGCCACCTGAAAACCTTCGCCCGCAAAAGCCCCAGCGGCCTGCGCGAACGCCTTGATCTGGCCACCGTGGTCGATCAGGCGCTGCTGTTGCTGGACGCACGAATTCGTGAAGAGCGCGTCAGCTGCGTGCTCGACCTGACGCGTCCGGCCTGGGTGCGCGGCGACGCGATTCGGCTGGAACAGGTGCTGATCAACCTGATGCGCAACGCCCTGGACGCGATGGGCGACAAACCGCTCAAGCGTCTGGAAATCCGCATCGATGCACAACGCGAGCACTGGTGCATTTCGGTCATCGACAGTGGTGGGGGAATTGCTGAAGAGCATCTGGCCAACGTCTTCGATCCGTTCTTCACCACCAAACCGGTGGGCGACGGCCTGGGCCTGGGGCTCGCGGTGTCGTTCGCCATCGTGCATGAACTGGGCGGCCGGCTCAGCGCCGAAAACGTCAACAACGGCGCGCGGTTTTTCTTCTGTCTGACCCAGGCCCCGGAGGCCGACGCCCCATGCTGAACTCGGTAATCGTGGTGGATGACGAGGCGCCCATTCGGCAAGCGGTGGAGCAATGGCTCACGCTGTCCGGGTTCGAGGTGCGCCTGTTCAGCCGCGCCGAGGATTGCCTGGCGCAGCTGCCCGAGCACTTTCCCGGCGTGATCCTCAGCGATGTGCGCATGCCCGGCATGGATGGTTTGCAGTTGCTGGCCGAGTTGCAGCGGCGGGATCGCGACTTGCCAGTGATCCTGCTGACCGGCCACGGCGACGTGCCGATGGCCGTCGATGCCATGCGCGACGGCGCCTATGACTTTCTCGAGAAGCCGTTCACTCCAGAGACCCTGCTCGGCAGTTTGCGGCGGGCACTGGAGAAACGCGCGCTGGTGCTGGAAAACCGTGCCTTGCATGAACGGGCGGATAACCGCTCGCGTCTGGATGCAACGCTGCTGGGCATGTCGCCGACGATGCAGACATTGCGGCGGCAGGTCCTGGACCTCTCGCCACTGCCGGTTAACGTGCTGATTCGCGGCGAGACCGGCAGCGGCAAGGAAATGGTCGCGCGCTGCCTGCATGACTTCGGCCCGCGAGCGGACAAGCCTTTCGTTGCGGTCAACTGCGCGGCGATCCCTGAGCAGTTGTTTGAAGCCGAGCTGTTCGGCCACGAAAGCGGTGCGTTCACCGGCGCCCAGGGCAAGCGCATCGGCAAACTGGAGTACGCCCACGGCGGCACGGTGTTTCTCGATGAGATCGAGAGCATGCCGCTGGCGCAGCAGGTCAAGCTGCTGCGGGTGATTCAGGAGCGGCGGATCGAACGACTGGGTTCGAACCAGAGCATCGATATTGATGTGCGCATCATTGCCGCGACCAAGCCCGATCTGCTGGACGAAGCCAGGGCCGGGCGTTTCCGCGAGGATCTGGCGTATCGGCTGAACATCGCCGAATTGCGACTGCCACCGCTGCGCGAACGGCGAGAAGACATCCCTATGTTGTTCAGCCATTTCTCGCGGAATGCGGCAGAGCGCCTCGGCCGCAGCGCGCCGGTGCTGAGCAGTGAACAGCTGAGCCATCTGCTCAGCCACGACTGGCCGGGGAATGTGCGCGAACTGGCGAATGCGGCCGAGCGCCAGGTGCTGGGGCTGGACGGTCCCGCGGCAGAGGGCATCCCGGTGGGTCAGTCGCTGGTGGCGCAGCAGGAAGCGTTCGAAGCCCATTGCATTCGCTCGGCGTTGCGACGCCATCGGGGCGATATCAAGGCGGTCATGCACGAACTGCAACTTCCCCGCCGCACCCTGAATGAAAAGATGCAGCGGCACGGGTTGGTGCGCGAGGACTTTCTAGCGGAAGACAGTCATACAGGATGATCGCGGGGTGTCAGTGGGACCTGCTTCAGCCGGGAAATGGCCCGTTTGAGCACCCTCGATTTCGCGGCGTAACATCCGACGCCTTCCCGGCTAAAGCCAGTCCCACTAGATGATCGCGGGGTGTCAGTGGGACCAGCTTCAGCCGGGAAGAAGCCAGCATGACACCCTCAATTTCGCGGCGTGACACCCGACGCCTTCCCGGCTAAAGCCGGTCCCACTAGATGATCGCAGTCCGTCAGTAGGACCGGCTTCAGCCGGGAAGAGGCCAGCGTGAACACCCTCAATTTCGCGGCGTGACACCCGACGCCTTCCCGGCTAAAGCCGGTCCCACTAGGTGATCGCAGTCCGTCAGTGGGACCGGCTTCAGCCGGGAAATGGCCCGTTTGAGCACCCTCGATTTCGCGGCGTAACACCCGACGCCTTCCCGGCTAAAGCCAGTCCCACTAGATGATCGCAGTCCGTCAGTGGGACCAGCTTCAGCCGGGAAGAGAATTGCGGCAATGAGCGGATTTTCGCTCAGGCATCTTACGCAACAAGCGGATTTCCGCTCATCCACCCCACGCCAACCCTTCTACTCCGGGCCTTTCAGCTTTTGGCACAGCTCCTGCTATCACTGTCGTCAGAACGCCTCGATGCGTTCCTTCTAACAACAATGACCTGCAGGAAATCCCATGGCCATCCCCAATTCTGCCTCCCACGGAGCGGCTGCCACGCCAGTCGCCGAGAAAACCACCGGAAGTCGCCTGAAATCCATTTTCAGCGGTTCGGTCGGCAACATGGTCGAGTGGTACGACTGGTACGTCTACGCCGCCTTCTCCCTCTACTTCGCCAAAGTCTTCTTCCCCAAGGGCGACACCACTGCCCAGTTGCTCAACACGGCCGCGATTTTTGCCGTGGGCTTCTTGATGCGCCCCATCGGCGGCTGGCTCATGGGCCTCTACGCAGACCGCAAAGGCCGCAAGGCCGCGCTGATGGCGTCGGTGCTGTTGATGTGTTTCGGCTCGCTGATCATTGCTCTCACCCCTGGTTATGAAACCATCGGCGTCGGCGCCCCGATCATGCTGGTGTTCGCGCGCCTGCTGCAGGGCCTGTCGGTGGGTGGCGAGTACGGCACCTCGGCGACCTATCTCAGCGAGATGGCGACCAAAGAACGCCGGGGCTTCTTCTCCAGCTTTCAGTACGTGACGCTGATCTCCGGCCAGCTCATCGCGCTGGCGGTGCTCATCGTGCTGCAGCAGACGCTGACCACTGAACAACTGCAAACGTGGGGCTGGCGCATCCCGTTTGCCATTGGCGCGTTGTGCGCGGTGGTGGCGCTGTTCCTGCGTCGCGGCATGGAAGAAACCGAGTCGTTCACCCGCAAGAAGGACAAACCCAAAGAAAGCCTGATGCGCACATTGATGCGCCATCCGAAAGAGCTGATGACCGTCGTCGGCCTGACCATGGGCGGCACGCTGGCGTTCTACACCTATACGACCTACATGCAGAAGTACCTGGTGAACACGGTCGGCATGAGCATCACCGACTCGACGACGATTTCTGCCGCGACGCTGTTCCTGTTCATGCTGTTGCAACCGGTGATCGGCGCGCTGTCTGACAAGGTCGGCCGCCGCCCGATCCTGATTGCCTTCGGCGTGCTGGGCACCTTGTGTACCGTGCCGATCCTCACCACCCTGCACACCATCCAGAGCTGGTGGGGCGCGTTCTTCCTGATCATGGCCGCGCTGATCATCGTCAGCGGCTATACGTCGATCAACGCCGTGGTGAAGGCCGAACTGTTCCCGACCGAGATCCGCGCCCTGGGCGTCGGCCTGCCGTACGCACTGACGGTGTCGATCTTCGGCGGTACGGCCGAATACATCGCGCTGTGGTTCAAGAGCATTGGCATGGAGACCGGCTATTACTGGTACGTCACGGCCTGTATTGCGGTGTCGCTGCTGGTGTATGTGTTCATGAAGGACACCCGCAAGCACTCGCGGATCGAAACCGACTGACCTGAAACGGGGGGCTGGCGAGCCGCTTCGACCCGCTTCCAGAGGGCAAAATCAGGGGCAGCTCACTCACATGAGCTGCCCTTTTGCATTCGCAGGCGTGGCTAAGTGCATGAATAACGATCGCTTTTTGCAGTATCAATTTCAGCGATGATTGCTACTAATGCGATTGACTTATTAATAATTTTGAGGCGAGTAAAGTTCACTCCATACCGAGTTACCTACTAACTAAATCGATCTGGAGCAACTACCATGAAAACTAACAAACTGATCTTCGGCCTCGCTTTCTCCCTTCTTGCAAGCAGCGCCTTTGCACTTCCAGCCGTTGATGCGCACCACGCGGTAAATGCTGCGGTCGTTGCAGAAAACGGCTCGTCCCACACTAATATCGGTCGCGTCGCTGCTGACGGTTCTGACCACGTAGGTGCCAACCGCCTCGCTGCTGATGGTGCTGACCGCGTCGGTGCAAACCGCCAGGCCGCTGATGGCTCGGACCACGCAGGTGCCAACCGCCTCGCTGCTGATGGTGCTGACCGCGTCGGTGCAAATCGCCAGGCCGCTGATGGCTCGGACCACGTAGGTGCCAACCGTCTCGCTGCTGATGGCGCTGACCGCGTCGGTGCAAACCGCCAGGCCGCTGATGGCTCGGACCACGTAGGTGCCAACCGTCTCGCTGCTGATGGCTCGGACCATGTTGGTGCAAATCGTCTGAGCTAATACATCCATGACGTTCTCTCAGCCCGGCTTAATGCCGGGCTTAATTTTTCTGCGTTAAAACCTGAAACCCTTGGTTTGACTGGGCGCATGGCGGGTATCCATCGGAAACGCAGCAGCTTTTCACTCCAATACTGCTAACGCTCATGCTCAGCCGCCCCCCTACCCGGGCGCAGCGCTAGCAAAAAAATGACACCCAAGTCAACAGACAAATTCGCCATCACGAGCGAAAATTGCCCCATGTCAGCGCAAAAAGTTCTGCAACGCTTTAAAACCGGGCGCTCCAGCCCACTATCATTTTTGGCGATGGTCGTTACCAATACCGTTAACTTCAACTTAATCCGTACGCGCGTAATATTGGCTCCATTCCCAAGTTAACTAATTATTGAACTTACTGGAGCAACACTCATGAAAACTTCAAATATTATTTTTGGTATTAGTCTGTCCATCCTGGCATCGAGCGCATTCGCTCTGCCTGTTTCCGAACAGCACTCTGCATTTAATGGCACTGTCGTAGCAGAAGGCGGTTCTTCTCACACCAATGCGTCGCACACCGGTTCTTATCGTCAGGCTTCCGATGGTTCTGACCACGTTGGCGCCAACCGTCTTGCCGCCGACGGCGCTGACCGCGTAGGCAACAACCGCCAGGCCGCTGATGGCGCTGATCACATCGGTGCAAACCGCCTGGCCTCTGATGGCGCTGATCGCGTCGGTGCCAACCGCGCCAGCTAATCGGTGTCCGCATCATCCCGCTGCATGTTTATCGCTTCATGTTTCACCTCCTGAACTCCCTTTGTAGCCCGACGCTTGTCGGGCTTTTTTTTGCCCGGGGTTCGGAGGCTGCTGGAATCCTCACCCAATGCCTTGCACTATGTCGGCCTGCATGCCGCACATGCGCATACCTTGGCCGCCTCGCCGGCACACCCTCATTCAGGAACACACCATGTCAGACGATATTCATTTCTACGAACCGTCCAAAGGTCATGGACTGCCCCACGACCCGTTCAACGCCATTGTCGGCCCACGTCCGATCGGCTGGATCTCGTCCCAGGACGGCGAAGGCAAGCTGAACCTGGCGCCCTACAGTTTCTTCAACGCCTTCAACTATGTGCCGCCGATCATCGGGTTCTGCAGCATCGGTCGCAAAGACAGCCTGAACAATATCGAACAGACCGGGGAGTTCGTCTGGAACCTCGCCACGCGCAGCCTGGCCGAGCAGATGAACATGAGTTGCGCGGCAGTGCCGGCGGACGTCAGTGAGTTCGAGCTGGCTGGGTTGACCGCAGAACCGTCGCGCATCGTTTCGGTGCCAAGGGTCAAGGAGACGCCGGTTTCGTTCGAATGCAAAGTGACGCAGATCATCCAGCTGCAACGCGCTGACAAGGAAGTCGTGCCGAGCTGGCTGATTCTGGGGGAAGTGGTAGCGGTGCATATCGCCAAGCGGCTGCTGAAGGAAGGTGTGTATGACACCGCAGCTGGCGAGCCCATCCTGCGCGGCGGCGGCCCGGCTGACTATTTCCAGCTGAGCGCGGAGTCGCTGTTCAAAATGTACCGGCCGAAAGTCTGATCAATCCTCGGCGAACACCAGTTCGCCCTCTTGCGTGACGTCGGCAAGCCGCTCCAGCTCTTTGACGGCGGCGTCGTCAGCGGCGAGCGCGGTAGGGAATTTCTGTTCGGCGAGCACGCGGTGAAAGGTCGGCGCACCGCCCATGACCCGGGCCTTGACGGCGATTGCGGCACTGTAACCGTCGTCACCGGGGACTGCGGCCGAGACGGCTTCGTGGTGCTGGAATTCTTTGCGTGCCATGGTTCGACGCCTTGCCTGGAAAAATGAAGGCGAGATTTTAAACGCAGGCGTTCGAACACCTGAAAGGTTTTCTTCGCAGGCCCATCGCCTGCACCCGAGCAAAAGCACCGAAACCTGTTAGCCCGCCAGACGAGCCCCCTCAGGGGCATGAGCCGTCTGTGCCTGAGACGCCGTCACGGTGGCGAAGGTTTGAAAGTCCAGGCTCGCCACCAGCATTTCGGTCAGCAGCTCGGAAAAAAGGTTCAGTTCAGGCGCGGCAAACCAGTCGTTCATCGCGGAAGGATCGGCCCACGTACCGGTGATAACCCAGAGGTCTTCGTCGGTCAGAGACTTCTGCAGCGCGAAGTGCAGACAACCCGCAGCAGCGGCCGACGGGCTGATCAGACTGCTCAAACGGGCACCCAGTTGGGCACTGCGTCCAGCACGGGCGCGAACGGAAACCCAATGGCTCACAACTGAAGTGTTTAGCATGCTCTGCGCTCCTGCTTTTTTGCGTGCGTGTGTTTTGCGTGCGTGCCGCGCGCCGGGATCGGGAATCCATGAAACGAGCCGCGACGGGAAGTGAAGGTTAGGGTCAGGCGCGCGCCCTGCGGTAGCCAATTACTGCCCGGTTATTGCCTGATTCTGCGCTGACAGGTTCATCGTTACGTCGGGGGCTCCCCGCTGCGCCGCGTGATGCCCATGGACTTTCGAGCAACGATCCCAAGCGAACAGGGCACGTTCATGGCAACGCAACACAGCGGTAACAGAATCAGGCAAGCATCCGGCAGGATTCGCCTAACGCTTGCGCTTGCCCAAAAATAAGCTGTGCTGCATCAATGCTCTGTCAGAGGAATTCCCCATGTCGCTATCTGCTCTTGCGCCGTCCGCTCCGGATGCTCGACCTGTTGCCGAGCTGAGCGCGCAGATGACGCAACAGCGCGCCGAACTGGCGGAGCTGATCCGCCGTCATGCGCCCGCCGATGGCAGTTTCCAGACGGTGATCAAGCCGCTGTTCATGGTTCGCCACGATCATCCGTCGCAATCGGTGCCGGGGCTGGTGCAACCGGCGCTGTGCATCATGGCCCAAGGCCGCAAGGACGTGACGCTGGGCGGCGAGTTGTACACATACGACCCGCTCAATTACCTGGTGCTGTCGGTGGCGCTGCCTATCAGCGGCAAGGTGATTTACGCGACGCCGGAAGAGCCGCATCTGGCCCTGCGCCTGGAAATCGATCCGGTGGAAATCAACGCATTGATCGCCGAGGCCGGCCCGATGAGCGTACCGACGCGTCACAGCGGCCGCGGCATGTACGTCGAGCGGATCGATTCACAGCTGCTCGATGCCGTCATCCGGCTGATCCGCCTGCTGGACACGCCGAAAGACATTCCCATGCTCGCGCCGCTGATCAATCGGGAGATCCTTTACCGGCTTCTGCGTGGGAGCGAAGGGCACCGGCTGTATGAAATCGCCATCTCCAACTGCCAGACCCATCGCGTCACCCAGGCGATCAAGTGGCTCAACGACCATTTCCAGGAGCCGCTGAGGATTGAGGATCTGGCGAAGGAGGTAAACCTGAGCGTTTCGACGCTGCACCACCGTTTCAAGTCCGTCACCGCCATGAGCCCGCTGCAATACCAGAAGCAACTGCGTCTGCAGGAGGCCCGGCGCTTGATGCTGGCGGACGGCCTCGAAGCGTCGGCCGCCGGTTACCGGGTCGGCTACGAAAGCGCTTCGCAGTTCAGCCGCGAATACAGTCGCCTGTTCGGTGCGCCACCGTTACGCGACCTGGCGCGGCTGCGCAGTACGGTTTGAAGCGCGCCGGTCAGTTACGTAAACCGTCAGTCGAGGCTGCTCATCCAGCGCTCCTGATCGATCTCGATCAACGTCGGGCCGTCACGCTGACTGGCTGAGCTCAGTGCCGCCTTCAGTTGCTCAACACTGCCGACCGCCTCCGCGGCGCATCCCAGGGCTTTGGCAACACCGACAAAATCAGGCGTGAAAATGTCGACGCCGATGGGCTCGATGGCGCGGTTGACCATGTACTTCTTGATCTCTTCGTAGCCCTGGTTATTCCACAGCAGCACGACGATGGGGGTTCGCGCTTCCACCGCACTCGCCAGCTCGGACAGGGTGAATTGCAGACCGCCGTCGCCAATCAGGCACACCACCGGGTTGGATTCTCCGGCGTCGCGGCGGCCCAGCCACGCGCCCACTGCAGCGGGCAATGCGTAGCCAAGGGTTCCGTAACCGGTTGATGAATTGAACCAGCGACGGGGCTTGTCGAGGTCCAGGGTCAGGTTGCCCGTGTAGACCGGCTGGGTCGAGTCGCCCACGATCACGGCTTCCGGCAGCACGTCGAGCACCGTCTGCAAAAACAGCGTCTGCCCACGGGTCGCATCGTCCCAGCCCGCCTCAAGACTTGCCTTCAGCGCGGCAACCCGCGCGGTGCCCCACTCCTCGCGGCGTGGCATCAGCACTTCGCTCGCCAGCGCATCGACCAAGGCCTCGGCGGCGTATTGAGCGTCAGACACCAACGCGACCGTCGGCGCGAAATGACGCACAGTCTGATCGGGGTCGATGTCGATGCGCAGTAACGCGCCTGGAATCTTGAAGTGGCCCTGGAAGGTGATGTCGTAGTCGGTCTCGGCCAGTTCAGTGCCGATGGCCAGCACCACGTCGGCACTTTCAATGACCTCACGGGTGGCATCGAGGGATTGCGTCGAGCCGATCAGCAGCGGGTGAGCGCTCGGCAGCATGCCTTTGGCGTTGATGGTCAGCGCGACCGGCGCGCCGAGCCGTTCGGCCAGACGCGTCAACGACGGGGCGGCGTGAATGGCGCCGCCTCCCGCCAGAATCAACGGCCGTTGGGCGGTGGCAAGCAGATTCGCCATTTGCCGGATCGCCGCAGGCGCCGGCCCTGCGCGACTCACCGATACCGGTGGGCTGTGCAGGGCATCGGCATTTTCCACCAGCACGTCCAGCGGGATTTCGATGTGCACCGGACGCGGCCGCGCCGTTTGGAACACCGCGAACGCCCGGGCCAGCACCGACGGCAGCTCGGCCGCTGACATCAGCGTATGAGAAAACGCCGCGACACCCGCGACCAGCGCACTCTGGGACGGCAGCTCATGCAGCTTACCGCGACCGCCGCCCAACTGACTGCGCGACTGCACGCTGGAAATCACCAGCATCGGGATCGAGTCCCCATAGGCCTGGCCCATCGCCGTGGTGATGTTGGTCATGCCGGGGCCGGTGATGATGAAGCACACACCCGGCTTGCCTCGCGTGCGCGCGTAACCATCGGCCATGAAGCCTGCGCCCTGCTCATGGCGCGGGGTGATGTGGATAATCGACGAACCCGCCAGCCCTCGGTAAAGCTCGACCGTGTGCACGCCCGGAATCCCGAACACCCGCTCCACCCCGTAGCCTTCGAGCAACCTGACCAGCACTTCCCCGCACGTCGCCATGTGTCTGCCCCTTTCGTATGCATTTCCCAACGCCACCCGCAATTTGCCAGGCTCGATAGGCGACCATTGAAGCTGCAGGGCCGTATCGACCACAACGCAAAAAATGTCATGCTTAGCCATGTCCTCAGCTCATGGCTCGTCCCCCCGATGAAACGCCTCCCGCCCCTGCCCGCTTTGCACACGTTCCTGATCACGGCGAAGTGCTGCAATTTCACCCGGGCCGCGGAGGTGCTGCATATCACTCAGGGTGCCGTCAGCCGTCAGATCTCCGGGCTGGAAATGCATCTGGGCTATCGTCTGTTCTATCGCGAGGCCCGAGGCTTGAGCCTGACCGCCCAGGGCCGCGAACTGCTGCCGCGCATGGAACAGGTGTTCAGCCTGATCGAAGAAGCGGTGGATCAGGTCGGTGCCAAGCCAAAGGCGCTGCGGATCAAGGCGCCCACCTGCATCAGCCGCTGGTTGTTGCCGCGCCTGATGCAGTGGCAGAAAGAGCGGCCTGACGTGCCGGTGCAACTGACCACGACCAGCGCCCACACGGTGGATTTTCGGCGGGAAGAGTTCGACGCCGCCGTTGTGTTCGGCGTCCATCCGGGTGATTCCACTTACGTACGGCACCTCTTCGACGAACAACTGACACCCGTGTGCTCAGCGTCGCTGCTGGCGAGCAATCCCCTCTTCCGTCTCGCCGATCTGGAACAGCACATGCTCCTGCACCCCACCCTCGATGAGCGTGACTGGACGCTGTGGCTGAAGGCCGCCGGGGCCAAGCTGAGCAATGTCGAGCACGGCCAGCACTTCGACACGATGGACCTGGCGATGACCGTCGCATCACAAGGGTCGGGCGTTGCCATCGGCGACTGGTCGCTGATCGGTGAAGACCTGAGCGCGGGGCGCCTGGTCATGCCGTTCGAGCTGAAAGTCCGGAGCGGCGCGGCGTATTATTTCGTGCATCCCAAGCGCGCCGAGGCGCCTTCTCCGCTTCAGAACCTGCTGGAATGGCTGTGGCTGCAGGCGGCTGAACGGCGCACCGGTTGAGGGGCGCAATGCCGGCTCTTCCCCAACGGCCCGGCTGATACAAACATTCAATCCCCATCGCCCGACCCACTCTCCAATAGCGACCTACACTCAGAGTGTCCGCTCTGAAACAGTTGTCCTACCGGATCGAGGCAAATGTCATGAGAACCACAATAAAAAGACAGTGCGTTTATGTTGTCGCCGTTGCCGCTGTATTGAGCCTGTACGGCGCAGGTGCCTACCGAATCGAACAAATGCGGCAGACGCCCCGCATGGCGGTGGTCTGCACAATGGGACATTGCATGCCCACTGATGCAACGTTCAGCGCCCTTCGTTGACGGCAAAGGCCGGTCCGCGTAATGCGGGTCAACGTACTGCGAAAATCCCCACAGCCTGCTATCGATTAGCAAGCTAACGGACTAGACTTGGCACAAATTCCTGCGGGTGTTCAGCAGGTTAATCTGTCAGTCGAGTCCCTTCTGTGACGAGTCTTAGTCAACCCCGTCCGGACATCCGCAGCATTCTGTTAGCGCTGATGATGGCCGTGTTTCTCAGTGCACTGGATCAGACCATCGTCGCGGTCTCGATGCCGGCCATCTCCGCCCAATTCCAGGATTTCGACCTGCTTGCCTGGGTGATCTCCGCCTACATGGTTGCGCTCACCGTGGCCGTGCCGATTTACGGCAAGCTGGGGGATTTGTATGGCCGGCGCCGCTTGATGCTGTTCGGGCTGGCGACTTTTACCCTCGCCTCGCTGTTCTGCGCCATGGCCCAGAGCATGGAACAACTGGTGCTGGCGCGTGTGCTGCAGGGCATCGGCGCCGGGGGCATGGTCTCCGTGAGCCAGGCGATCATCGGCGACATCGTCCCTCCCCGAGAGCGTGGCCGCTATCAGGGTTACTTCAGCGGGATGTACGCAGCGGCCAGCGTGGCGGGCCCGGTGCTCGGCGGCTTCATGACCGAGTACCTGTCGTGGCGCTGGGTGTTCATTATCAATCTGCCGCTGGGGCTGGCGGCCTGGTGGGTGGCGCGCAAGACGCTGGTCGGCCTGCCGATTCCCCAGCGCAAACCGGTGATTGACTACCTGGGCACGGTGCTGATGATCGCCGGCCTCACAGCCTTGTTGCTGGGCATCACCGAAATCGGTCAGGGCCACAGTTGGCGTGACCAGTCAGTGGTCATGCAATTGTCGGTGGCGCTGCTCGCGCTGGTGATTTTTGTGCTGTATGAACGGCGCACCCGCGAACCTCTGCTGCCCATGCACCTGTTCGCCAATCGCAGCGCGGTGCTCTGCTGGTGCACGATTTTCTTCACCAGCTTTCAGGCCATCTCGCTGATCGTGCTGCTGCCGCTGCGCTTTCAGACCGTCACGGGCGCAGGGGCCGACAGCGCGGCGTTGCACCTGATGCCGCTGGCTATCGGCATGCCCCTGGGCGCTTACTTCGGCGGCCGACGCACCTCGCTGACGGGCCGCTACAAACCGATCATTCTCACCGGCGCGGCACTAATGCCGCTGGCAATCCTCGGCATTGCCTTCACGCCGCCGCAGTCGGCCCTTCTGACGAGCTTGTTCATGGTCCTCACCGGCATCGCCAGCGGCATGCAGTTTCCGACCTCGCTGGTGGGCACGCAGAACTCGGTAGACGTCAAAGATATGGGCGTGGCGACCAGCACGACCAACCTGTTTCGCTCCCTAGGCGGCGCAGTCGGCGTGGCAACGATGTCGGCGCTGCTGCTGGCGATGCTTGCCGGCTCCGGCATTGCCCAGGTCGGCGGCAGTTCAATTGCGGGTGAAGGCTCTGGCAATTTGCTGATGGACAGCCTGCACGCCGCCAGCGGCCCGGCCCTTGAACTGCTGCGCGGGCAGCTGTCGATGACCTTTCAGCACCTGTTGATGGGCAGCGCAGCGGTGTCGCTGCTGGGACTGTCCGCCGCGCTGGCGATGCCCAATAACCTGCTGCGCGGGCGGGACGACAAGGACCGGTAACCGAACCGGTCAGGGTGATCAGCCGCTGTAGTAACCCACCGCCACCATGAACTCACCGACCTTGCGCGCGTAGGCGTGCTTGTGTTCGATCTTGCTGGTGACCGGATTGCGCCAGCGGTATTCGTATTCACCGTCGGGCTGCTGCTTGACCAGCTCGAGCATCGGAATGCCGACCGGCTTGCCTTCCGGATCCCTGACCTTGCTGAAGTCGGTATTCACCAGCCGCAAGTTGGTGCCGTGGGCCACATAGCGTTTGGTATCGATGTTCACCACGAAGACGTACAGATCGTCCTGCAGAAATCCGCCCTTTAGGTCGTTGATCGCACGGAGTGTGCCGTCCTTGTCCTGTTCCAGCGCTTTGGACGCCTTGTCGAGCAACGCCCTCGCCTGCTCAGGCGAAGCGCGGGGCAAGTAATAACCGACCGCCAAAACCCGATCGCCGATGCGTTGGAAATACACTCGCTTGCGCTCGACCTTACCGTCGCGCCAGTTTTGCCAGCGATATTCGGCCTGCTGAACGCCGGCGCTTTCCGGCGTCTGCAGCACCTGCTTGAAGTTTTTTTGCAGCTCCGGATCGAGCACCGACGATACGTCGCGGCCGATCAATGCCACCGAGGGTCCCCCGCTCGCCAGCATGATTCCTTTGGTGTCGGTGACAAAGACATAGCGCTCGCCATCGACGAACTCGCCCTGGCGGCTGAACTCGGCCAGCGCCTTATCCCCCTGAACGCGGTAACGGGCCACGGCTTTTTCCAGCAGCGCCTTGGCCGCTGCTGCTTCTTGCGCTTCATCCCCAGCGGCCCAGCCTTGCCCCATGCACAGGGCGGCGAGCACACCCATCAGGAGTTTTCTGCACACGTTTTTTGACACGACTGCCATCGCTCCGCCCCCACTCTTATTGGTTATGGGGCAAGCGTAGACGGGGGATTGCAATAGGGCAGCATTCGGCACTTCAATGGGTATCAGAGACTGAATGGTCGCCGAATCACCGGGCGCGCTGAGTAAAGCGAAGGTAAACCGCCTGTTCAGCGAAGGTCAGGCGCGGTATAGATAGAGGCCAAACGCCATTTAGTTCGACGAAATATCGCGTAACGCCGGGCTGAAGCGGAGCATGTCGAGGATGCCGTCGACCAGTCGCTCCGCATCGTCCTGCAGCGAAAAGCTCTCGGGCACCAGCAGCCACTGGCCGATGATGCCGTGCACATAGGCATGCAGGCAGATCGCGGCGCGTTGGGGATTCAGGTCAGCGGGGAGCTGGCCTTGTCGAGAAGCATTACCCAGCGCCAGCGCAATTCGCTCGTTGGCGTCAAGCCAGACAAACTGACGCTGTTGCCGCATGTCACACATTTCGTCGGTAAATTCGAATTTATGAAACAGAATTTCATTGATGCGGCGGGTTTTAGGGTCGCTGGCAATTTGTTGAAACAAATGAGTGAGAAGCTTGCGCGTCCACCCCAGCGGATCAATTTCATCTTCGCTTTCGCTCGCCCTCGCCATTTCTTCGAGGGGCTCGTGCAGACTGTCGAGCATGGCCTGGACCAGATCGGCCTTATTGCTGAAATGCCAATAGATCGCGCCGCGGGTCACGCCAGCCAGGGCCGCGATGTCGGCGAGCGTCGTGCGGGAGACCCCTCGATCGTAGAAAGCCTGCTCGGCAGCTTCGAGGATCTGCTTGCGCGTTTCCTGAGCCTCTTCTTTCGTGCGTCGAACCATGGCAGTAAAAACCTCAATGAAAATGCCTCAGGCGCTCTGGTCGAGTGGCCTGCACAGCACGTCGGGCGGCCTTTGTGATGCCTTGTCCCGGACCTACAATCGATGCCCTCGGTGCGTTGGAGTGTCGCACTCGCGGGTGTTTACAAACAACCGTGAATGTAAGTATATTCATTAGCATCCTACTTATCTAGCTGGAATACTTTTCCTGCCCCCTTTCCACTTTCCATGAGTTCAGGCTCCTGACCCGAGGATCTTCATGCAATTCAAGCCAGCTGTTACCGTACTGGTCACTGCCGTCGCCCTGGCATCGCTGCTCTCCGGATGCAGCAAGAAGGAAGAAGCGGCCGCAGCACCACCGCCCCCTCAGGTCGGCGTCGTCACTCTGAAAACCCAGGCCTACACCCTGACGTCTGAACTTCCCGGCCGGACCACCGCGTTCCGTATCGCCGAAGTGCGTCCTCAGGTGAACGGCATCATCCTCAAACGCCTGTTCACCGAAGGTGCAGACGTCAAAGCCGGTCAGCAGCTCTACCAGATCGACCCGGCGATTTACCAGGCCACCCTGGACAGCGCCAAAGCCACCTACGAATCCTCAAACTCCCTCGCTGGCCGCTATAAGCAGCTGATCAACGAGCAAGCCGTCAGCCGTCAGGAATACGACACGGCGGTGGGTTCGGCTCGCGAAGCGAAGGCGGCGGTGCAGACCGCAGAGATCAACCTGCGCTACACCAAGGTCTACGCGCCGATCTCCGGCCGTATTGGCCGCTCGCTGGTGACAGAAGGCGCGCTGGTCAGCAACGGTCAGGCCGATGCGATGGCCACCATTCAGCAGCTCGACCCGATCTACGTCGACGTGATCCAGTCCTCGGCCGAAATGCTCAAGCTGCGTCGCGATCTGGAAAGCGGCAGGCTGCAGAAAGCCGGCGACAACACCGCCAAGGTCAAGCTGGTACTCGAAGACGGCAGTCTCTACCCGATCGAAGGCAAGCTTGAGTTCTCCGAAGTGTCGGTCGACCAGACCACCGGTTCCGTGACCCTGCGCGCCGTGTTCCAGAACCCGGACCACACGCTGCTGCCAGGCATGTTTGTGCATGCACGGCTGCAATCGGGCGTGGCCGAGAACGCGATTCTGGTTCCACAGCAAGGCATCACCCGTGACCTGAAAGGCACACCGACCGCACTGGTGGTGAACGCCGATAACAAGGTCGAGTCCCGCACGCTGGTTGCCAACCGCACCATCGGCAGCGACTGGCTGGTTGAGAAGGGCCTGAACGCAGGTGATCGCGTGATTACCGAAGGGCTGCAATACGTCAAGCCAGGTGCTGAAGTGAAAGTGGCCGAAGCCACCAACGTCAATGCAGCTAACCCGGCCCCTGCCCCGGCAACTGATAAAGCCGCAGGCAGCAAAGGGGAGTAATTCATGTCGAAATTTTTTATCGACCGGCCGATTTTCGCGTGGGTAATTGCCCTCGTGATCATGCTGGTGGGGACGCTTTCGATCCTCAAGCTACCGATCAACCAATACCCGGCCATTGCGCCGCCGGCCATCGCGATCGCCGTGACCTACCCGGGCGCCAACGCGCAAACCGTGCAGGACACCGTGGTTCAGGTGATCGAGCAGCAGCTCAACGGCATCGACAACCTGCGGTATGTGTCGTCGGAAAGTAACTCCGACGGCAGCATGACCATCACCGCGACGTTCAACCAGGGTACCAACCCGGACATCGCTCAGGTTCAGGTGCAGAACAAGCTCAACCTGGCCACCCCGCTGCTGCCGCAAGAAGTGCAGCAACAGGGTATCCGCGTCACCAAGGCGGTGAAAAACTTCCTGATGGTCGTCGGTCTGGTGTCCGAAGACGGCAGCATGGGCAAGGAGGACTTGTCCAACTACATCGTCTCGAACATGCAGGACCCGATCTCCCGTACCTCCGGTGTGGGTGACTTCCAGGTCTTCGGTGCCCAGTACGCCATGCGTATCTGGCTCGATCCGGCCAAGCTGAACAACTTTCAGCTGACCCCGGTAGACGTCAAGACGGCCATCACTGCCCAGAACGTTCAGGTGTCTTCCGGCCAGATCGGCGGTCTGCCTGCGCTCAAGGGTCAGCAGCTGAATGCCACGATCATCGGTAAAACCCGTCTGCAGACCGCCGAGCAGTTCGGCAACATTCTGCTTAAGGTCAATCAGGATGGTTCGCAGGTTCGCCTGAAAGACGTCGGCAAAGTCGGTCTGGGTGGCGAGAACTACAGCATTGACGCGCAGTTCAACGGCAAGCCGGCTTCCGGTCTGGCGATCAAGCTGGCGACCGGCGCCAACGCGCTGGACACCGCCAAGGCGATTCGCGCCACCATTTCGCAGCTGGAGCCGTTCTTTCCGCCTGGCATGAAAGTGGTTTACCCGTACGACACCACGCCAGTGGTTCAGGAATCCATCACCGGTGTGGTTCACACCCTGGGTGAAGCGATCATCCTGGTGTTCCTGGTGATGTACCTGTTCCTGCAGAACTTCCGCGCCACCATCATCACCACGATGACCGTGCCGGTGGTATTGCTCGGTACGTTCGGGATCCTCGCCGCAGCCGGTTTCACCATCAACACGCTGACCATGTTCGGGGTGATCCTTGCCATCGGCCTGCTGGTGGACGATGCCATCGTTGTGGTGGAAAACGTCGAGCGGGTGATGGCGGAGGACAAACTTTCGCCGCGGGACGCCACGATCAAATCCATGGAGCAGATCCAGGGCGCGCTGGTCGGTATCGCACTCGTATTGTGTGCGGTTCTGTTGCCAATGGCGTTCTTCGGCGGCTCCACGGGTGTGATCTACCGGCAGTTCTCGATCACCATCGTGTCGGCGATGGCACTTTCGGTCCTGGTCGCGCTGATCTTCACCCCGGCGCTGTGCTCCACCCTGCTCAAGCCAATCGATCACGAGAAGCACGGGCAGCCGAAACGTGGATTCTTTGGCTGGTTCAACCGCACCTTCGACCGCAGCGTAGTCAGCTATGAGCGCGGCGTCGGCAACATGCTCAAGCACAAGATTCCGGCCTTCATCGTTTACGCGCTGATCGTCTGCGGCACCATCTGGATGTTCACCCGCATTCCGAGCGCGTTCCTGCCGGAAGAAGACCAGGGCGTCATTTTTGCCCAGGTGCAGACACCACCGGGCTCCTCGGCGGAACGTACGCAGACCGTCATCGACAACATGCGCAAGTACCTGCTGGAAGAGGAATCCGGCGCGGTCAACTCGGTGTTCACCGTTAACGGCTTCAACTTTGCCGGTCGCGGTCAGAGCTCCGGTCTGGCGTTCATCATGCTGAAACCGTGGGGCGATCGTGATGCCTCCAACAGCGTCTTCGAACTGGCCAAACGGGCGCAGCAGCACTTCTTTGGCTTCCGCGACGCAATGACCTTTGCGGTCGTACCGCCTGCGGTACTGGAACTGGGTAACGCCACCGGTTTCGACGTGTACTTGCAGGATCAGGGCGGCGTGGGTCACGCCAAGCTGATGGAAGCGCGTAACCAGCTGTTGGGGATGGCGGCACAGAGCAAGATTCTGGCAGGCGTGCGTCCGAACGGTCTTAACGATGAGCCGCAATACCAACTGGTTATCGATGACGAGCGTGCGCAGGCCCTGGGCCTGAGCCTGTCGGACATCAACACCACGCTGTCCATCGCCATGGGTGGCAACTACGTCAACGACTTCATCGACCGCGGTCGGGTCAAGAAGGTGTACGTGCAGGGCGATGCCAGTGCGCGGATGAAGCCGGAAGACTTGAAGAAGTGGTACGTGCGCAACACCGCTGGCGAGATGGTGCCGTTTGCCTCGTTCGCCACCGGCGAGTGGGTGTTCGGCTCGCCGAAACTCTCGCGTTACAACGGTGTACCGGCAGAAGAAGTGCTGGGTACTCCGGCGCCGGGTTACAGCACCGGTGAGGCGATGGCCGAGGTCGAGCAACTGGCGAAGAAGTTGCCGGCGGGTGTTGGTCTTTCCTGGACGGGTCTGTCCTATGAAGAGCGGCTGTCCGGTTCTCAGGCGCCCGCGCTGTACGCACTGTCCATTCTGATCGTGTTCCTGTGTCTGGCGGCGCTGTATGAAAGCTGGTCGATTCCGATCGCGGTGTTGCTGGTCATCCCGCTTGGAGTTATCGGTGCGCTGATCGCGACGAGCCTGCGCGGCCTTTCCAACGACGTGTTCTTCCAGGTAGGTCTCTTGGTGACGGTGGGTCTGGCGGCGAAAAACGCCATTCTGATCGTCGAGTTCGCCAAGGAGCTGCATGAGCAGGGCAAGGGCATCGTCGATGCAACCATCGAAGCCTGCCGGATGCGTCTGCGGCCCATCGTGATGACGTCCATGGCGTTCATCCTCGGTGTGGTCCCGCTGGCGATTTCCTCGGGCGCCGGTGCCGGTAGCCAGCATTCGATCGGTACAGGCGTAATCGGCGGTATGATCACCGCAGTTATTCTGGCGATCTTCTGGGTACCGTTGTTCTTCGTTTCGATATCCTCGATGTTCAAAGGCAAACAGAAACACACTCCACACGATGAGGCTGGCCAATGAGCAAGTCCCTGATCTCGCTGGCGGTCACCGCGTTCATTCTCGGCGGCTGCTCGTTGATCCCCGAATACAAGCAGCCCGCCGCACCGGTGCCGGCTCAGTTCCCGCAAGGTCCGGCCTATTCGCCGGCCCAGGCGGCGAATCAGGCGGCGGCCGAGCAAGGCTGGCGTCAGTTTTTCCATGACCCGGCGCTGCAGCAACTGATTCAGACGTCGCTGCAGAACAACCGTGACCTGCGCGTTGCTGCGCTGAACATCGACGCTTACCGCGCGCAGTACCGCATTCAACGTGCGGATCTGTTCCCGGCCGTGGCAGCATCGGGCACCGGTACGCGTCAGCGCGTGCCGGGCGACCTGTCGCAAACGGGCGAGTCCGGTATCACCAGTCAGTATTCGGTGGGTCTGGGCATCAGCTCCTATGAACTGGATCTGTTCGGCCGGGTGCGCAGCCTCAGTGAGCAGGCGCTGCAGACTTACTTCGCCGGTGAAGAAGGCCGTCGCAGCACGCAGATCAGTCTGGTCGCCAACGTCGCCAACGCCTATCTGACCTGGGAAGCGGACAAAGAGCTGTTGAAGCTGACCCAGGACACGTTGGGCGCCTTCGAAGAAAGCTTGCGTCTGACCTCTCGCAGCAGCGAAGTGGGTGTGGCCTCGGCGCTGGACCTGGCGCAGTCGCGCACTTCCGTTGAGAGCGCCCGCGTCAAGCTGGCCCAGTATCAGCGGCTGGTAGCCCAAGACGAGAACAATCTGGTGCTGCTGTTGGGCACCAGTCTGCCGGCCAACCTGCCCGCCTCGAAACCGTTGAGCGCTGACATGCTCAATGAAATGCCAGCGGGTCTGCCGTCGGAATTGCTGCAGCGTCGTCCGGACATTCTTCAGGCCGAATACAGCCTGAAAGCCGCCAACGCCAACATCGGCGCGGCACGTGCCGCGTTCTTCCCGAGCATCAGCCTCACGGCCAGTGCCGGTACGGCAAGCGGCGATCTGAGCGGTCTGTTCAAAGGCGGCTCGGGGACGTGGCTGTTCGAGCCGACGATCAATCTGCCGATCTTCAACGCGGGCAGTCTGCGCGCAAGCCTCGACTACTCGAAGATCCAGAAAGACATTGGCGTCGCCAACTACGAGAAGGCGATTCAGACGGCGTTCCAGGAAGTCTCCGACGGTCTGGCCGCACGCAAGACCTACACCGATCAGCTCAAGGCGCAGACCGATTTCGTCAACGCCAACCAGGACTACTACCGTCTGGCCGAGCGTCGTTATCGCATCGGGATCGACAGCAACCTGACCTTCCTCGACGCCCAGCGCCAGTTGTTCACCGCGCAACAGTCGTTGATCACCGACCGCCTGTCGCAGCTAAACAGCGAGGTGAATCTGTACCGCGCGCTGGGTGGCGGCTGGTACGAACAGACCCCGACCGGCGAGCGTCAGCCCACCGCTGGCGATGTGCCGTCTACCCGCTTGTTCTGATACAACGTGCATGAAAAAACCCACCGATTGGTGGGTTTTTTTTTGCTGTCACTAGGGGTAACTCAAGCAGTGCGCGAGGATTCCTAAAAGGTCACGCCAACAAAAACTCCGTCACGCGCAGGGCGAAGACTTCACCCAGCTCGACGCTGGACAGGTGCGCCGCGTAATAGTCGGACAGTTCGCTGCCGTGGATGTGGTTCTGCAGGAAGTGCCCGTCCGCCACGGTGGTGACGGCGTCATGGCTGCCGCAGATGATCAGTGTGGGCACGGTGATCGAACCGACTTCCTTGCGCAGATCGGCATCCCGGACAGCCGCGCAGCAGGCGGCGTAACCCAGCGGAGAAGTCGCCGCCAGTACGTCGGTGACGGGCGTGACCTTGTCGGCGTGCTGGCTGGCAAAGTCAGGGGTGAACCAACGCCCAACCGCGCCGGCGCCCATTTCCTTCATTGCCCGCTCACCGCCCTTCTCCACCTGGGCGATGCGCGGCGCCCAAGTTTCCGTGTCGCCGATCTTCGCGGCGGTGTTGCACAGCACCAGCTTGTGCAGCCGATCGTTGGCATGAATACCCAGCCACTGACCGATCAGGCCACCCATGGACAATCCGCAGAAATGCGCGCGGTCGATTTTCAACGCATCAAGCAGCGCCAGCACGTCTTGTCCCAGCTGCGAGAGCGTGTAAGGCCCTTGGGTGACGAGGGACTGACCGTGGCCGCGGGTGTCGTAACGCACGACGCGGAATAACTTGCTCAGCGCCGGAATCTGCGCGTCCCACATGTGCAGGTCGGTGCCCAGTGAGTTGGACAGCACCAGCACCGGCGCATCCACCGGGCCATCAATTTGATAATGCAGTTCACCGTCTTCGAGTTGTACGAACGCCATGGCAGTCGCTCCGTGAAACACGTGGAATAAGTGTGATGAAGATGGACAGCACGCGCCCTGCAAAGACGCGCGCTCCAAGATCCGGGATCAGTGGTCTTCGTGCAGGTAAGCCGGCTTCTTCGGCAACCGCAGGCTGAACAGGAAAGCAATCGCCATCATCGCGGTGACATACCAGTAGAAGGTGTTTTCCATGCCCATGTTCTTCAGGCCCAGCGCCACGTATTCAGCGGAGCCACCGAAAATAGCGTTGGCCACGGCATAGGCCAGACCGACGCCCAGCGCACGCACCTGCACCGGAAACATCTCGGCTTTCACCAGACCGCTGATCGAGGTGTAGAAACTGACGATGGCCAATGCCAGGGTGATCAGCACGAACGCGATGACCGGGCTGGTAGTGGTTTTCAACGTCAGCAGCAGCGGCACCGTGCACAGGGTGCCCAGCCCGCCGAACCACAGCATCGAGGCGCGGCGGCCGATCTTGTCAGCGAGCATCCCGAACACCGGCTGCATGCACATGTACAGGAACAGCGCGCCGGTCATGATGTAGCTCGCGACCTTGGCATCCATGTGCACAGTGTTGACGAGGTATTTCTGCATGTACGTGGTGAAGGTGTAGAAAATCAGCGAGCCGCCGGCGGTGTAGCCCAGCACGGTAATGAACGCCGCTTTGTGATCGCGGAACAGCGCAGACATGCTGCCCGCGTCCTTGTTCTGACGCACTTCGGCGGTGGTGGTCTCTTTCAGCGACCGGCGCAGCACCAGCGAGATCACCGCCGCGACCGCACCGACCACGAATGGAATCCGCCAGCCGTAGGCTTTCAGCTCATCGGCACTGAGAAACTGCTGCAGGATGACCACGGTCAGCACGGCCAACAGCTGGCCGCCAATTAACGTCACGTACTGAAATGAAGCGAAAAACCCGCGTTGCCCCCGCAACGCGACTTCGCTCATGTACGTGGCGGTGGTGCCGTACTCACCACCCACCGACAGGCCCTGGAACAGGCGCGCCATCAACAACAGAAACGGCGCCCAGGCACCGATCGACGCGTAGGTTGGCAGACAGGCAATGACCAGCGAGCCGGCGCACATCATCAGCACGGAAATCATCATCGAGTTTTTGCGGCCGTGCTTGTCGGCCACGCGACCGAACAGCCAGCCGCCGATGGGACGCATCAGAAAGCCTGCGGCGAAGACGCCCGCGGTGTTGAGCAACTGAACGGTCGGGTCATCGGAAGGAAAGAATGCAGGCGCGAAATAGATGGCGCAGAAGGCGTAGACGTAGAAGTCGAACCATTCGACGAGGTTGCCCGATGAGGCGCCCACAATTGCGAAGATCCGCTTGCGCCGCTCTTCTCCGGTGTAGTGAGTCGTTGTCATTATTATCTCCCCAGGTGTTAGTAAGGTCAGCCAGTCTAAGACATAACCTGCAACATTTAGACTTAAGCAGTAACGTTTCGACATCACAAGGACAACCACCCAAGTCAGCAAGTTGCCCCTTTCGCGGAGGCAAGCGATGACTCGGAGGGCTGAGTTGCAAAAATGTCGTCTAGCGCTCTATTGCGAGGGCCAGCCCCTGCCCCACGCCGACGCACATCGTGGCCAGCGCTTTGCTGCCGCCGGTTTTCTCCAGTTGATGCAACGCCGTCAACACCAGCCGCGCGCCGCTCATGCCCAGCGGATGCCCCAGCGAAATCGAGCCTCCGTTTGGGTTCACCTTGGGTGAATCGTCAGCGATGCCCAATTCACGCAAGACCGCCAGGCCCTGGCTGGCGAATGCCTCGTTGAGCTCGATGACGTCGAAATCACTGACAGCCAGCCCCAGCCGTGCCACCAGCTTGCGTACCGCCGGGACCGGGCCAATGCCCATGACGCGAGGCTCAACGCCGGCGCTGGCCATCCCCAGTACGCGAGCGCGCGGCGTGAGGCCGTGTTTCTTTACCGCTTCGGCGGACGCCAGAATCATCGCCGCCGCGCCGTCGTTCAGGCCTGCCGCGTTGCCCGCTGTGACGGTTTTGCCAGCCCCGTTGACCGGCTTGAGCTTGGCGAGCGCTTCAAGGCTGGTGTCGGCACGAGGATGCTCGTCGGTGTCGACGACGGTCTCACCCTTTTTGTGGGCGACGCGCACGGGCACGATCTCCTCAGTGAAGAAGCCCGCGGCTTGAGCCGCCGCCGTACGCTGCTGGCTGCGCAGAGCAAAGGCGTCCTGATCCTCCCGGGATATGCCGAAATCCTCAGCGACGTTATCGCCGGTCTGCGGCATGGTCTCAACGCCGTACTGGTCTTTCATGTGCGGATTGACGAAACGCCAGCCCAAGGTGGTGTCTTCCAGCTTTTGGCCGCGTCCGAATGCCGTGTCGGCCTTGCCCATCACGAATGGGGCGCGGGACATGGACTCAACGCCGCCGGCAATGGCCAGCTCCATCTCTCCGCAGGCAATGGCGCGGAACGCAGAACCCACCGCGTCCAGGCCGGAAGCACACAAGCGATTGAGGGTCACGCCCGGCACGCTGGCCGGCAGACCCGCCAACAGCGCAGCCATGCGCGCGACGTTGCGGTTGTCCTCCCCGGCCTGATTGGCACAGCCGAGAAACACTTCGTCCAGCTCATCCCAATTGACAGACGGGTTGCGCGCCATCAGGGCCTTGATCGGCAGCGCTGCCAGATCATCCGCTCGAACGGTCGCCAGGCCGCCGCCAAAACGGCCGATGGGGGTGCGAATCGCATCGCAGATAAAAACGTCACGCATCATGCTTCTCCCGGCGCCTGGCCATGGGCGGCAGCGGTTCGCGCCTCCAGATCGCGCAGCGCGGTCAGTTCGTACTCGCTGGGTGCATCGGAAGTCTTCACGGTGTCGGCAAAACGCACGTCCCAACCGGTGGCGGCGATCACCTGCTCGCGGGTCACGCCGGGGTGCAGCGTGGTCACGACGAATTCGTGGGTGCCCGCTTCCGGCTCCATGATGCACAGGTCGGTGATGATGCCGACCGGTCCGGCGCCCGGCAGGCCGAGGCGCTTGCGGGAGTCGCCGCCTTCGCCGTGGCCAACCGAGGTCAGGAAGTCCAGCTTGTTGACGAAGGTCCGTGGCGATTGCTTGAGGATGATCAGCACTTCTTTGGCCGACCCGGCAATTTCCGGCGCGCCTCCGGCACCCGGCAGGCGTACTTTCGGCTGGTGATAATCGCCGACCACCGTGGTGTTGATGTTGCCGAACCGGTCGACCTGAGCCGCGCCGAGAAACCCGAGATCGACCCGCCCGCCCTGCAGCCAGTAACGGAAGATCTCACTGGTGGACACCACGGTATCAGCGGTTTCCGCCAGTTCGCCGTCACCGATGGACAGTGGCAGCACGTCAGGCTTGGCGCCGATCGGCCCTGATTCGTAAATCAGCACCACGTCGGGCGAGGAAGTGAGGCGCGCCAGATTGGCCGCTTTCGAGGGCAGACCGATGCCGACAAAGCACACGGCGCCGTTTTTCAACCGGCGCGCGGCGGCGACGGTCATCATTTCGTTGGTGGAATAAGTCATTGGTGAGCCTCCGCCGCGTGGGCCAGCTTGTTCTTGAACTCACTGAAGTCGCGGGTGCCATGGATGTATTCGTCGATCCAGGCGGTAAAGGCGTCACGGTCGCGGGCGATGGCGTCCCACGCCTGATAGAAACGGTTGTCGCGCTCGTGATAGCCGTGGGCGTAGGAAGGATGCGCGCCGCCTGGCACGACGCAAACCGCACTCAGCGCCCAGATTGGCAGCACGCAAGCGTTCATCGGCGCCTTGAGGTCATCGACAATTTCCTCGACCGTGACAATGCAGCGCTTGGCCGCCAACGCCGCTTCTTTCTGAACCCCGAGAATGCCCCATAGCAGCACGTTGCCTTTACGGTCAGCTTTCTGCGCGTGGATCACCGTCACGTCGGGGCGTACCGCCGGCACCGCCGCCAGCACTTCTCCGGTGAACGGGCAAGTGACCGACTTGATCAGCGGGTTGACCTTGGGCAGGTCCGAACCGGCATACGCCCGCAGCACCGCGAACGGCAGCCCGGATGCGCCCGCCACATAGGCATTGGCGAGGTCGGCGTGGCTGTGTTCTTCAATCTCCATGGGCTGCGGCCATTGCCGTTCGACGGCATCGCGAAGCCGATGCAACGAGCCAACCCCGGGATTACCGCCCCACGAGAAAATCAGCCGTTTCGCACAGCCTGCGCCGATCAATTGGTCATAGATCAAGTCAGGGGTCATGCGCACCAGGGTCAGATCTTTCTTCTTCTGACGAATGAGCTCATGTCCCGCCGCGGTAGGAATGAGGTGAGTAAAGCCTTCCAGTGCAACGATGTCGCCATCGTTGACGAACTGCTTCACGGCCTCGTGAAGGGAAAGAATTGCAGCCATGGGGTGCTCCAGGTTCACACTCGTTTGCCCCGCCATTTAAGGCGTGGCGTTGAGAATGAGGTTATGCCTGGGCACGGGCTGGAACAATCCGATAACCGACTAAGTGTTCGATCACCGAACGGAGAGTGACGGGCAGCTCATGGGTTCAACAGGCTGGGTCAGGTAAACAGCTGCGTGCTCAGGTCACGGCTGGCATTCAGCATGATCGGCAGAAACTTCTGCTCCAGGTCATTGCGCGCTACCCGACCCGCACTGGTGCTGACATTCAGCGCCGCGAGCACCTGACCCGAGGCGTCGTAGACCGGCACCGCGATGGAACGCAAACCCTGCTCCAGTTCCTGATCGACAATGCACCAGCCCTGTTGCCGCACTTGCTGCAGGCATTCGAGCAAGGCTTCCGGGGTGCGTAAGGTGCGGCTGGTTTTGGGTTGCAGATCGACGTGGTCGAGGTATTCCCGCAACGACACATCGTCCAGCGCCGCCAGCAGAATCCGGCCCATGGACGTGCAGTACGCCGGCAAACGTCCGCCCACCGCCAGATCCACAGAGATCAATCGCTGAGTCGTCGCGGAGCGGGCTATATAAAGAATGTCATCGCCTTCCAGCGTGGCCATGTTGCAGGCCTCGTGCAGTTGGTCACTCATGCGGTCGAGATAGGGCTGTGACGAAACCGCCAGGGGGGTCGAGGACAAATAGGCATGGCCAAGCGTCAGCACTTTAGGCAGCAGCGAGTAAGTGCGCCCGTCAGTGGTGGCGTAGCCCAACTTGATCAATGTATGCAGGCAACGACGAACCGCCGCCCTGGGGATTTCAGTGCGATGGCTGATCTGCGCGATGGTCAGGTGCCGCTTGCGTTCCTGGAACGCGTGAATGACGGCCAACCCTCGCGCCAGAGAGGTCATGAAATCAGGATCACCCGTGAGCGCCTGAATCCTTTTAGCAGGGGACGCAACAATCGGCGGCGCAAGTGACGTGAAAGAATTACGCAATTGATCGTTCATGCTGGCACCGTTCGTCGTGGCCGCGAAAGCCTTGTAGAACGCCACTCTCGCCGTTTTTGAAGCCCACGGCAAGCCAGCTTTGGGCGATTATCGAACGAGTGGGCGATAATCGCAATTGACCGGCTGCCCAGTTGCTTATACCTTTCACATGCCATATGAGGCTTCTTTGGATTACTGGTCAGGTACCCACTGAGAAGTCCCAGGCACGGTCTTGCTAACCCAAGGCCGTTTTTGTCTCTGCCCTCCGCATTTATGTGTAACCGTTTAAATACACATCATTGTCCGCACGGTCATAAGCCGAGAATTTTACGTCGCCAGAAAACTGCCTGCGGCGTTAAACATTTGACTCGCCAAGTTGCGTCATAAATCAGACTGTCCAACTTAGGAACCTTCGTACATAAAAAAGGTATAAATCCTCAGTTGTCCGGCTGCGACAGTCTCGACAGTTGACTCGCCTGCGCATCTTCGCGATAGTGGCCGTCATTGAAGCCCAATAACGCTATCGCGTGTTTAAATCCTCGCCCCATCTGGCATGGATCCAAACACACGCAGACATTGTTCGACTCGATCGCAATGTTCAGCGCCGGCAGGCCAATACCTTGGTCATCAGCCATCCTGCAGGCAATCAATAAAGAATGTTGCTACGACAGTTTTGTCATTCCGGTGCACGTAGCCGCCCTTGGTTGAAGTGTGAATCGTCTTGGCGCAGCGTCCCTGCCCGATGGTTATTCCTGATCCGATACATTGCGATCGTCAGGTCCGACACTTTCAGACTCGGCGTCATCACCGGGATTAAACTCGACCCGATCAGGTATTAACGTGACCAAAGATGAACTGCGCGCAGAATTAGAGCGCCAGGAACAACGTTACAAGGAAGTTTACGGCGGCGAAGTGACAACATACGCCGCCCAGCCCGAACCAGAGCGCAAGCCGTGGCGCAAACGGGCCAGCCTGCTTGACCAGGCGTTCAAGCAAGAGCTGCAAAAGATGGAAGAAGAACTCAAGGAAGAGCCATGAGCCGCCGCTTGCCTGTCGCTGACTCAAACAGCTGACGGCAAGCGTATTCATCGCGTTGAAGGCCAGGTTTTACAGACTCGTCCAGGGTTCAGGGGTGCTTCGCACTTTCTTTCCCGGCAGGAAGTCGACGGGCAAGCGGGACAGAAATTTCGTTGCAGGCTGCTACCAATGAGCGGCGCGCCTATCGCGCAGTTTTTTTTCTGTCATAATCCCGCCCCCTTAAGACCGGGTCAGAAAACCTTCCATGATCGATCTATTCAGCGGACTGGATGCTTGGGTAATTGTGAGCTTGTTGCTCGCCCTTGCGTTTGTCCTCACCTTCGAGTTCATCAACGGCTTTCATGACACCGCCAACGCGGTGGCGACAGTCATTTACACCAAGGCCATGCCGCCCCATCTGGCAGTATTTTTCTCGGGCGTGTTCAATTTCCTCGGGGTGCTCCTGGGTGGGGTCGGCGTGGCGTATGCCATCGTCCATCTGCTGCCGGTCGAGTTGTTGATCAACGTCAACACCGGTCATGGTCTGGCGATGGTGTTCTCGCTGCTGGCTGCGGCCATCACCTGGAACCTCGGCACCTGGTATTTCGGCATCCCGGCGTCCAGCTCCCATACATTGATCGGTTCGATTCTGGGTGTAGGCCTAGCCAACGCGCTGATCAATAACATCCCGCTGGGCGAAGGCGTGAACTGGCAGAAAGCGATCGATATCGGCGCCTCGCTGGTGTTCTCGCCACTGGCCGGTTTCATCGTGGCGGGTCTGGTCCTGTTGGCGCTGAAAGCCTGGCGCCCCCTCTCCAAGATGCACAAGACGCCGGAACAACGCCGCAAGCTCGATGACAAAAAACACCCTCCTTTCTGGAATCGCCTGGTTCTGGTGATTTCGGCGATGGCAGTGAGTTTTGTGCATGGCTCCAACGATGGGCAGAAAGGCATCGGCCTGATCATGCTGGTGCTCATCGGTATCGTCCCGGCGCAGTTCGTGCTGGACCTGAGCACCACGACTTACCAGATCGAACGCACCCGCGACGCGACCCAGCACCTGAGCCAGTTTTACCAGCGCAACAACGCGACGCTGGGCGAGTACCTGGCGCTGGGCAAATCGGCGGCGGGCGACTTGCCCGAGCGTTTCAGCTGCAACCCTGAGCAAACCGAGCCGACCATTGATGCTCTGCTGAACAACCTCAAGGGCGTCAACGACTACCACACCCTCGCACCGGAGCGTCGCATCGAAGTGCGTCGCTACCTGCTGTGCCTGGACGACACGGCACGCAAAGTCAGCAAGCTGCCTGCGCTGGATGCCCGTGAAAAATCGGATCTGGAGAAGCTGCGCAAGGACCTGACCGCGACCACTGAGTACGCGCCGTTCTGGGTCATCTTCGCCGTTGCACTGGCGCTGGGTATTGGCACCATGGTCGGCTGGAAACGCGTCGTGCTGACCATCGGTGAGAAGATCGGGAAGCAAGGCATGACCTACGCTCAGGGCATGTCCGCGCAGATCACCACCGCAAGCGCCATTGCGCTGGCCAACGTGTTCAGCCTGCCTGTTTCAACGACTCACATCCTGTCGTCCGGCGTGGCCGGGACCATGGTGGCGAACAAGAGCGGCCTGCAGGGCGGCACGGTTCGCAACATTCTCCTGGCATGGGTGTTGACCCTGCCCGCCACGGTCGCGCTGTCGGCAGGGTTGTTCTGGTTGGCGTCCAAAGCGCTGGCCTGACCTGACTGCACCGCCTGACCTGAAAAGCCCATTCATTGAATGGGCTTTTTTGTGGGTGCTCTAGCGGCGTTTCTTGCTGCCGCCCAGCAACGATCCCATCAACCCGCGCACCAGTTCGCGACCGATCTGGGTGGCGGCCTGGCGCATCGCACTCTTGACCGCCTGCCCCGCCAGCCCGCCCAGAAAACCACCGGCCATGTCGGCAAAGCCGCCTTCTGACTTCTCCTCAGCGGAAGGTTTCTGCGCGGGGTCCACTGATGCGCCCTTGCGCGCCAGGAGCATTTCATAAGCCGATTCGCGATCCACGGGTTTGTCGTAGCGACCGGCCAGTGGCGACCGTGCGATCAGCGTGTCGCGCTCAGCCTGGGTCAACGGCCCGATGCGCGATTGCGGCGGCGCGACCAACACACGCTGGACGATTTCAGGCGTGCCCTTGTCCTGCAGCGTGCCCACCAGCGCCTCACCGATGCCCAACTCGGTCAGCACCGAGAGCGCATCGAACTCGGGATTGGGGCGAAACCCGTCCGCAACGGCCTTCAGCGACCGTTGCTCCTTGCTGGTGAACGCGCGCAGGCCATGTTGAATGCGCAAACCGAGCTGCGCCAGAACGGAGTCCGGCAGATCCCCCGGCGACTGGGTGACGAAATACACGCCGACGCCTTTCGAGCGAATCAGCCGCACCACCTGCTCCAGCCGCTCCTGCAGCGCCTTCGGCGTATCCGCGAAGAGCAAATGCGCTTCGTCGAAGAACAGCGCCAGCAACGGTTTATCGGCATCGCCACGCTCAGGCAATTGCTCGAACAGCTCGGCCAGGAGCCACAGCAGGAAAGTGGCGTAGACCTTCGGCGACTCGTGCACCAACCGGCTGGCGTCCAGTAGATGAATCTGCCCGCGGCCATCGCTCGCGGGGTGCAAGATGTCTTCCAGTTGCAGCGCCGGCTCGCCGAACAAGGCCTCGGCGCCTTGCTGTTCAAGGATCGCCAGCCGACGCAGCAGCGCCTGACTCGACCCCGTGGTCATCAATGCGCTGTCGTCGCCGAGCACTTCGGGGTTGTCGCGCAAATGATTGAGCAGCTCCTTGAGGTCCTTGATGTCCAGCAACAACAGCCCTTCCCGATCCGCCACCTTGAACGCGGCGTACAGCGCCGATTGTTGGCTGTCCGTCAATTCCAGCAAACTTCCCAGCAGCAGCGGGCCCATTTCCGACAGGGTTGTGCGCAACGGATGGCCCGTTTCACCGTGCACGTCCCACAGTGTCACCGGATAGCCCTGAGGTTTATGGTGCAGCCAGGGCATGCCGGCGATTCGCTCGGCGATCTTGCCTTGAGGGTTGCCCGGGGCGCCGAGCCCGCAGAGATCACCCTTGATGTCCGCCGCGAACACGGCCACGCCGGCGTCGCTGAACACTTCCGCCAGGCGCTGCAAGGTGACGGTTTTCCCGGTGCCCGTCGCGCCGGCCACCAGCCCGTGACGGTTGGCCAGACGCATCGCCTGCCCGATCGGCTGGCCCTTCAGGTCAGCACCAATAAGAATCTGTTGTGAGTCAGGCATCCGTTCACCCAAGCGTTGCATTCGATATTTCCGAAGGGACTGCGGCGACAGCCCAATTGGACCGGCACCGCCGAGCCTCCCTCAGGCCACCTCGCTACTCTAGCGCAAGACTCTGGCGCAAGCGGCGTAACGCTAGTTCATGGGCGTAGGTGCGACGATCTGCAACCGAACATCTGTATCTGTGGATGGTCAACCCCAGAAGGACTGAATCAATGGACGAAGACATCCCATGCACATTGCTGACATGACCATGTTTTACGCCCCTGCAAGCGGCGGCGTGCGCACGTACCTGGATGCCAAACACCGCCGCCTCGCGCTTTACCCAGGCGTGCGACACAGCCTGCTGATCCCGGGCCCGCAAAGCAGTCATGAAGACGGCGTGTACCGGGTTCCGGCACCGCCCGTACCGTTTGGCAACGGCTATCGTTTTCCACTGCGCGTGGGTCCCTGGCGAGAGGCCCTGCGAAGTCTGCGGCCAGACCTCATTGAAGTCGGCGATCCTTATCTTACCGCCTGGGCTGCACTGGATGCCCGACGCCAACTGGACGTGCCAGTGATTGGCTTTTACCACTCCGACTTGCCGCTGCTGGTGAGCAACCGGATTGGCACCTGGCTGGGGGCCAATGTCGAGAATTACGTCAGCAAGCTCTACGGCAATTTTGACCGAGTGCTGGCGCCGAGCGCGGCGATGGCGGACAAGCTGATCCGCCTGGGTGTGAAGAATGTTAATGTGCAGCCGTTGGGGGTTGATCTGCAGACGTTCCATCCCTCCCGGCGAGATCCTGGTCTCAAGGCCGAGCTGGGCATGCCGGATGAAACCCACCTGCTTATCTTTGCGGGCCGAGGTTCGAAAGAGAAAAACCTGACCGTTCTGCTTGACTGCATGAAGGCGCTGGGCGCGGGTTATCACCTGTTGCTGGTAGGCTCCCATATGCCGACCGGCGTGCCGGCCAACGTCACGGTTGTGGATAAATTTCGTCCTGCTGCCGAAGTCGCGCGCCTATTGGCGAGTGCCGATGCGCTGGTACATGCCGGGGATCAGGAAACCTTCGGTCTGGTGGTGATTGAAGCCATGGCCAGCGGGATTCCGGTGGTGGCGGTCGATGCCGGGGCCTTCCGCGAAATCGTCCCCGAGCACTGCGGCCTGCTGTGCAAACCCAATCAACCACCGGCCATGGCGGCAGCGGTGCGTCAGCTGTTTGCCGAGAACGCCCCATTCCGAGGCGAAGAGGCGCGGCGTCATGTCGAGGCACATTATGCGTGGGACGCCGTGGTCGCCGGCTTGCTCGGTCATTACCAGGCAGTACTCGGCGCCCGTCAGCCGGTCTATGCCCATGGCTGAGATTCCCGCAATCACGCAGCGCAGCCTGTTACTGGTGCTCCACGACGTGGCCCCGCAAACCTGGCCGGATTATCGACCCTTCGTTGAGGCAGTCGACAAGCTAGGGAACATTCCCATCACCTGGCTGGTGGTGCCGAATTTCCACAAGCACGATCCGATCGACGCCAACCCGGATTTCCAGCGGTTGATGCACGACCGCCTCGCACGGGGCGATGAACTGGCGCTGCACGGTTATTACCATTGCGACGACAGCCCTGCCCCGCGCACGCCCCATGAGTTTTTCATGCGGCGCATTTACACCTGGGAGGGCGAGTTCTACACCCTAGACGAGCATCAGGCGATGCAACGGCTGGAAGCAGGCATGGAGGTGTTCCGGCGCAACGACTGGCCACTTCACGGATTCGTCGCTCCCGCCTGGCTGATGAGCGAAGGCACGCGCAATGCCCTGCGAAAATTGCCGTTGGACTACACAAGTGATGCCCAACACTTGTATCGTCTGCCGGACTTTTCCGAGATCGATGCGCCCGGGATCGTCTGGAGCGCTCGCAGCGCCTGGCGCCGGGGCGTATCGAAAATCGTCAGCAACCACCGTGAGGCTCAATTGCATAACGCCGCAACCATCCGTCTGGGGCTGCACCCCGTAGACATGCGCCACGACTTTTCCCGCCGTTACTGGCTGCAAGCCCTTGAGCGCTTGTTGAACGACGGCCGTACGCCGATGAGCAAATTTGCCTGGTTACAGGGCCTGAATGCCGCCAGGTCTGCGGCGTGAGGCGACTTGGCTGGCTCGCAGCAGCACTGATACTCGCCCTGCTGATTCCGTTCTTCATGGGCGGCGCAGACATGTTTCACCGCCTGCGCAACTTCCCGGTGACACTCTTGATCGGCATGTTCGTCATGGTGTTGGTGGGCTGGTGCATGAACACGATGCGCCTGCGCCTGTTGCTCGGCGACGCCGCCAGCGGCATCGGCATGCGCAAAAGTCTCGCTGTGGTGATGGCCACGGAATTTGCCTACTGCGCCACGCCCGGGGGCAGCGGCGCGCCCTTGACGCTGGTCGCACTGCTCTCGCGCAGCGGTATTGGTCCGGCGAAAAGCACAGCGGCCTTTGCCACTGACCAACTGATGGATCTGGTGTTTTTTCTCCTCGCGCTGATCGGCATCCTGATCTACGCGGTGTTCCACCAGCTCAGCGAAAACCTTGAATGGATGCTCATTGCCAGCGCCCTGCTGATCGGCGCCGGACTTTGTGCCTGTGCCGGTTTCGCGCGGTATCACCGACGCATCATTCTGTTCAACGGTCGGGTGCTCAAGCGCCTGAAACGCAAGAACACCACGCGTATTCGCTGGGCGCGCAAGCTGCTGCATTTCCGCGACGCGCTGGCTGAAACCTGGAAAATGCCCCACCGCATTCTGCTGCAGGTGTTTGCGCTGACCTGCGTGCACTGGAGTCTGCGTTACAGCGTGCTGTACCTGGCGCTGCAAGGGTTGGGCGTGAATATCGATTGGGCGTGGACGTTTCTGGTGCAGATGCTGTCGCTGAGCGCCGGGCAGTTCAGCCTGTCGCCGGGCGGTGCGGGAGCGGCGGAGTTGACGTCGGCGGCCTTGTTGGCGCCGATGGTGGGCAAGTCGACGGCAGCGGCGGCGATCCTCATCTGGCGGATCGTCACCTATTACTTCTATCTGGTCGCGGGCGGTCCGGTGTTTCTGTTGATGGTCGGGCGCCCCCTTTTGAACAAGTTACTGCGGATCAAGACGGTCTGATTCGTCTTCCTGTCTGGCAGACGTCAGTTCTTTCCATAACGCTTGAGCCCCCTCGAAGTCCGTGCCGTCTTCCGGCGACAGTGCGTCGACGTCGTAACGGCTCAGGCATCCCTCGCCAAGGGTCGGCGGGGCTTTGGATGTGGCTTTGTCGAGGGGGTCGGTCATGGTGATTCCGCCTGTCGTGCCGGAGAAGCTGCACTGTTCGCAAACAATCGAGTTGCAGTAAGCCGCTGAACTTAAGCGGCTCACCCAAACCGCTTAATCACTGCTTAATCAAAGACCACTGTCTTGTTGTCATGCACCAGCACGCGGTCTTCCAGGTGTGCGCGCAGGCCGCGAGCGAGCACCATCTTCTCCACGTCGCGACCGAAACGCACCATGTTTTCGATGCTGTCGCGATGGCTGACGCGCACCACGTCCTGCTCGATGATCGGACCGGCGTCCAGTTCTTCGGTGACGTAGTGGCAAGTAGCGCCGATCAGTTTCACGCCACGCAGCGACGCCTGGTGGTACGGCTTGGCGCCGACAAACGAAGGCAGGAAGCTGTGGTGAATGTTGATGACCTGGTGCGCGTATTCCCGGCACAGTTGCGGCGGCAGGATCTGCATGTAACGCGCCAGCACAACAACGTCGGCTTCGTGGTGTTTGACCAGACGCGAGACTTCGGCGAACGCCGGCTCTTTGTCTTTCGGATCAACCGGCACGTAGTAATAAGGAATGTTGTGCCACTCGACCATACTGCGCAGGTCCTGGTGGTTGGAAATCACGCAGGCGATTTCACAGTCCAGTTCGTCGCTGTGCCAGCGGTGCAACAGGTCGGCCAGACAATGGGACTCTCGGCTTGCCATGAGCACGACGCGCTTTTTCTGCGCGGAGTCGGTAATGCGCCAGTCCATCGAAAACTCTTCGGCGATGGGCGCAAAAGCTGCACGGAAACCTTCGAGGTCGAAAGGCAGGGTATCGGCACGCATTTCATGACGCATGAAAAACCAGCCGCTGAGATTGTCAGAGTGATGGCTCGCTTCGGTAATCCAGCCGTTGTACGAGGCCAGAAAGTTACTGACCTTGGCAACGATACCGACACGGTCCGGGCAAGCAATCACCAGACGAAAAGTGCGCATGTGAAAAACTCCAGAACTTCGCAAAGGCCGCCATTCTAGCGATTACCTGACGACTGTGCAGTACCCGTATGCCGCTGATTTCAGGCGGCAAAAAAGCGCACCCTTCGGGGATAAATGCATGAGTGCCGTACCGGTTCATCGGCGACGGAAATTCGACGCCAGACACTTCGCTGAAAACAGCAAGGTCATTGGCGTTCTATAACGCTACATGTGTATCTAAATCGAGGGTATGTCAGCGGCTATTTCAAAATGCTACGGATAAAACTTTTCTTAAATGTTTACTTGCGCAAACACTCTGATTATTATGCGCCCATCGCATCATGCCCATCACAACATAGGTATCCCCCATGTCACTGATCAACGAATACCGCGCAACAGAAGAAGCCATCAAAGAACTGCAAGCCCGCCTGCAAAATCTGCAACAAGACGACAAACTGCAGAAAGAACTTGAGTTCGAAGGCAAACTGCGCACGTTGATGGGCGAATATCAGAAATCCCTGCGCGACATCATCGCGCTGCTGGATCCAGACTCCAAAATGAAGGCTCCACGTGGCGCTGTTGTGAAGCCGGTCGGCACCAAACGCGCTCGCAAGGTCAAGCAATACAAAAACCCGCACAACGGTGAAATCATCGAAACCAAAGGCGGCAACCACAAGACGCTGAAAGAGTGGAAAGCCAAGTGGGGCGGCGACGAGGTTGAAGGCTGGGCAACTCTGCTGGGCTAATTGCCGGTTTTAGAGTCAGCCGTCGCGCAGAGATGTTCGACTCAAAAAGACGCCAGCCATGCTGGCGTTTTTTATTGCCTGCCATTTACCCCTATGCGCTTAAAGTCCCAGACGCTGTTTCAACACCAGCGAGTATTCCTGCCACTGGGCGAGCACTTTGAGTTGCTCGGGCGTGGCCTTCAGCGAGAGTTCGACCAGCGCACGGCTGAATGCCTTGAGCGTATTGGGGGCGCCGGCCTGAGGATCGCTCAGGCGCAACTGACAAAACGCCAACCAGCGCTGTTGCTCTGCAACGCTCAGGGTTTCGGCAAAGTTGCGGGCGCGGTAGCGGAATAACAATTCAGGCAATCGGGGATCATCGAACGGCCAGCCATCGGTAGCCAGTTGCTGGGGCTCGGCAATGCGCACCTGCTCGCAGAGACGACGATCCCGATCATTGATAAAGCCGTCGTACAACTGCTGTTCCGGATCCTCACTGACAGCGAAGTTGTCGTTGGCATAGACGCTTTTCAACTTGTCCTGCCAGATCGTCTGCCCTTCATTCAAGGCGGCCACGCGCGTTTTATAAACACTCATGTCCAGTTGCAGACGCTGACGGTCCTCCTCGCGAAGCACGCTCAGCGGGGCAATCACCGGACATTTATTAACATGCAGCAATTTCAGCGGAACCGGTAACTGGCCTTCGAGCAGATCTTCGCGGCGAGTATATAGACGCTGACGCAAGGTCTCGCCGTCTTCGTCCAGCAACGGGCTGTGGTCATGGAACAGGTCACAGACAATCAATGCATTTCGGTTCACCGGATGCCAAGCCAGCGGAAGTACGACGCTCACATAACTTCGCGCTGCGGAAAAACGACCCGATATATGCACAAGTGGCTGCATCAATCGAATCTGATCCTGCACCTTGTGCTTGAAGCGCAAGCCAAAAAGATAGTCGTAAAGTTTGGGTTGCTTATCGCGGAGCAGACGCGCCAACGCGATGGTTGCGCGGACATCGGAGAGCGCGTCGTGAGCATGGCCATGATCGATCCCGTTGGCCGCCGTCAGCCGCTCAAGTTTCAGCGTGACCCGGCCCTCTTCTTCCGGCCAGACAATGCCCTCCGGACGCAGCGCATACGCCGTGCGCACCACATCAATCAAATCCCAGCGGCTGTTGCCGCCCTGCCACTCGCGTGCGTAGGGATCGAAAAAGTTGCGATAAAGACTGTAGCGGGTCATCTCATCGTCGAAACGCAACGTGTTGTAACCCGCGCTGCAGGTGCCGGGCAGAGACATCTCCGCGTGCAGTCGGGTCATGAAGTCTGCTTCACACAAGCCTTTTTCCGCGAGCCGGTCAGGCGTGATGCCTGTTACCAGGCATGCCGCCGGATGGGGCAGGATGTCATCGCTGGGCTGGCAATACAGGTTGATCGGCTCGCCGATCTCGTTGAGCTGATCGTCCGTACGAATGCCCGCCACTTGCAGCGGCCGGTCGTTGCGTGGATTGATCCCGGTGGTTTCGTAGTCGTACCAGAAGATGCTGGAAGTCACGGGCTGATCCTGAACAAAAGACCGGGCGAGTTTAACAGATGCCCCCCCGCGCCTGACGCCAGCGAATACACACCGCGGCCCGGGATACGGCGACACAGTTTGTGCGAAAGTGGCGGCTGTCGAAGGCCAGTAAGTTGTAACAGGCTCTTTCCCACACATTGTCCAGAATCATCCCGTTGCTTAGCCACTCCGGCGTGGCTAGCATCAAACCTCTTCCAACGGCGTACCTTCCTCTATGTCCCTTTCCCATGCAGAGCCAGGATTTACTGCACCGCTTGCCCTGCTGGACACTCGTGTTCGCATGGAAACGCCCGAGGGCATAGACCTCATCCTGCGCCCTGCCGGGTTACTGTCCCGGTCAATTGCTTTCGCCATTGATCTGATGATTCGCGGCGCGCTACTGGGTGCGCTGTTTTTCGTGCTGGGAACACTGGGCGACTTCGGCACCGGGCTGTTCATGCTCGCGCTGTTTATCGGGACCTGGGGCTATATGGTGCTCTTCGAAGTGCTGCATCAAGGGCGCACTCCGGGCAAACAGATCATGGGGCTGCGGGTCATTCACGATGACGGCACCCCGATTGGCTGGTCGGCTTCAGTGCTGCGCAACCTGCTGCGCTTCGTCGACATGCTGCCCTTCGGCTATTGCGTCGGCGCGTTTACCTGTTTGCAGCATCCGCTGTTCAAACGCCTTGGGGATCTGGCGGCGGGCACGCTGGTCATCTATCGGGACGTGCCCCCGCAACGGCCGCCACTGGCTGAAGCCACCGCGAGGATTCCGCCGCTGCCCCTCTTGCTGGAGGAACAGCGCGCCATACAAGCCTTTGCCGAGCGGCAAGGCACACTTTCTTCGGCGAGGGCTCAAGAGCTTGCTGCCATCGTCACGCAGCCTTTGCAGTTGTCCAGCTCGCGAGATCCTCACTACCCGGTCCAGCAATTGAATGGCATAGCCCGCAGCCTGGCCGGCTCGTCATGAAGCAAAGCCTGTTCGAACAACGCCATGCAGAAGACTGGCAGCGTTTTGCAACACGCCTTGAGGCGCTGGAAGCGAGTCGCCGCAAAAGCGGGTCCGGTGCCGGCTTCAGCCGCGAATACCGTCAGATCTGCCAACAGCTTGCGCTGGCAATCGACCGTGGCTACGCCAGTCATCTGGTCGAGCAACTGCAGCAGCTTGCGATGCGTGGGCACCAGCAGTTGTATCGCCACCGAAGCCAGTTTAGTGCGCAGTTGCTGAGCTTTGTGCTGGCGGACTTCCCACGTCTGGTGCGTGCCGAATGGCGATGGGTCGCCCTCGCCGGCCTGCTGTTTTTTGGCAGCCTGACGCTCATGGCGCTGCTGGTCTACGGCTATCCGGATCTGGTCTACAGCGTCGTCAGCCCCGCCGATGTCGCCGGAATGCACGCCATGTACGAGCCCGCCGCACGGCGTATCGGGCAAACGGCCGAACGCGCGTCGAGCACTGACTGGCTGATGTTCGGTTACTACGTCATGCACAACGTCGGCATTGCTTTCCAGACCTTTGCCAGTGGCCTGCTGTTAGGCGTCGGCAGTCTGTTTTTTCTGTTTTTCAACGGACTGATGATTGGCGCGGTCGCGGGCCATCTCACCGACGCGGGCATGGGCACAACCTTCTGGCCGTTCGTGGTTGGACACAGCGCCTTCGAACTGACCGGCATCATGCTGGCGGGTGCAGCGGGGCTGAAACTCGGATGGGCACTGGTCGCTCCCGGCCGACTGCGCCGAGGCGAGGCACTGCGCCGCGCTGCACGGATCAGCGTGCGACTGATTGGCGGGGTCATGCTGTTCCTCCTCATCGCGGCATTCATTGAAGCGTACTGGTCGTCGATGAGCTGGCCGCCCGCGGCAGCCAAATATGGGGTGGGCGCTTCTTTGTGGTTGCTGGTCGGCGCCTACCTGACTCTTGCCGGACGCACGCCCCATGCGCCTGACTGACGCCAGCGTTGTCATACGCCCACGCACGCCGTGGGAGGCCCTCGACCTGGGCGTTCTCCTGGCGCAACGGCACCGCGCCTTGCTGATGACCAGCTGGGCCATCGTCACCTTGCCGATCTTCGCGCTGCTGACCCTGCTGCTGTGGGATTACCCGTCAGTGGCAGTCCTCGTGTTCTGGTGGCTCAAGCCAGCCTACGAGCGGCTGCCGCTGCTGATTCTGTCCCAAGCGCTGTTCGGCCCGGCACCGTCACTCAGGCAGGCGCTGAAAAGCTTTCCGTCGGCACTCAAGCCGCAGTTGCTCGCGAGCCTGACCTGGCGGCGTCTGAGCCTCAGCCGCAGTTTCTATCAGCCGGTGCAGCAACTGGAGGGACTAGACGGGTTGTCCCGGGCGCAGCGCATTACCGTGCTTGGCCAGAAGGATTCCCGGGCGGCGCGTCTGCTGACCGCGCTGGGCAGTACGCTCGAAATGACCTTCTGGATCGGCCTGATGGTGCTGTTCTACGCCATGATTCCCCCGCAGATCGAAGCGGACTGGTCATGGCGCAGCCTGCTGGACATCGAGGGTGAGTGGGACTGGCTGGAGCATTTGACCAACGGGTTTTATGCCCTAGTGCTGATCGTATGGGGCCCGGTTTATGTGTCCTGCGGATTTGCGCTGTACCTCAATCGCCGGACCACGCTGGAGGCGTGGGACATCGAGCTGGGTTTCCGCAAGCTGCGTCAGCGTGTTCTGGGCAGCGCACTGGCGGTGTTGCTGGGCGGGATCCTTGTGCTGACGTTGCTGCCGTCCGCCGTCATGGCAGAGTCTGCGGCAAACCAGTGGACGGCAGATCGGTCAATGGCGGACGAAATCCCCAGCGAGTCGGGCAATAGCTGCCCGCTGCCGCCGCTGGGCAACCCGCAGACCGACGAAGACGTTGCACCACCCGATTCACCTCGCCTGCTCAATCAGCCGCTGACCAGCCAGGCGTCGCAGAACGCCATCCATGCCGTGCTTGAACAACCGCCGTTCAAAAATCCCAAACCGGTGTCCGGATGGCGCATCGCCCAGCCCGCTGACGATGCCAAGCATGATGCCAAGTCAGCCGAGACACCGAACTGGCTGGCGCGACTGGTCGTCGGCGCGCTCAACGTAGGCAAGACCCTGTCGGCGGTATTCGGCGCGCTGCTGTGGACGCTGCTTGGCCTAACGGTCGCGTGGGTGATCTGGCGCTATCGGACCTGGTTCGCCACCTTCGTCGGCAAAAGCCCCCGCAAGGCGACGGCTCCACGAGACATCCCTCACCAACTCTTTGGCCTGCAGGTCCGCGCTGAAACCCTGCCGACGGATGTCGCCGATGCAGCGGAAAGACTCTGGCAACAGTCACCGCGCGAGGCATTGAGCCTTCTTTATCGCGCACTGCTGAGCCGCCTGTTGACCGATTACCAACTGCCGCTGAAAAGCGCCGACACCGAGGGCCAGATACTGGCGCGCATCGCCGAGCTCAAGCAGCCATCCCTTGATGACTTCAGCCATGAACTGACGCGCCACTGGCAGAACCTCGCCTACGGTCACCAAGTGCCGCCGGATCAGGCGCGACACACGCTGTGTTCAGGCTGGCGGAAGTTGTTCGCGCCGGGGGCAGGCGCATGAGCCGGCGCTGGATCATCGGGCTGGTCGCCGCGCTGATGCTGGTGAGCCTCGTCATCGCCAGTATGCCCGCGCTGAAGCGGCTCGAGCGTTATCAGGAAACCGTCGACCAGGGGCCTTCGCCTGAAGCGCTGGCCAACCCTTACCTCGCCGCGCAGACGTTCCTGCGTCAGCGAAACATTCAGGTGAAAACGGTTGAAACGCTCACCACTCTCCCTGACATCCGCGACCAGCCGCAAACGCTCATGCTGCTGGATTTCCGCGAAAGGATGACGCCGTCGGAGGTCAAGCGCTTGCTGGCCTGGACCCGATCAGGCGGCCGTCTTCTCTTTGTCGCCGAACAGCTGTGGGACCGGACCAAGGGAAGCAGCGGCGACCTGTTGCTGGATCAACTGCAGATTCACCAATTCCTCACCCAAGACCTGCAAGAGCAGGACCGCGAACGCCAGCGCGAGCAACTCAAGCCGGTCATCCCGCTGAGCACGCCGGACATTCAAGGCCCGGAAACGCCGTGGCCCGAGCTGACCAGGCTGTTCGTGCAAAACGAAAGCGACCCGGCCTACATGAGCTTTGACCCGGCCTTCCATCTGGATGATCCCGAGGACCATGCACAGTCATGGGCCAACAGCGCTGACGCCACGCACCTGCTGCAAATGGTGTACGGCTCTGGATTAATCACGGTTGTCACCGACGCCGACCTGTGGAAAACGCAGGCCATCGGCGAATACGATAATGCCTGGCTACTCTGGTATCTGAGCCAGGACAGCACCGTCACGATGGTGCTGCGTACTGAACACGACAACCTGTTCGGGCTGCTCTGGCAATACTTCCCCCAGGCGCTGCTCGCCCTGACGCTGTGCCTCGTTGCCACGCTGTGGCATGCAGGCATGCGCCATGGCCCCATGTTGCCGATCTTTGCGCGCGGCCGTCGTCAGCTCAGCGAACACCTGCGTGCAAGCGCCGACTTCATGCTCCGCCGCGAAGGCCAGCACGCCGCGTTGCGCGCCTTGCAGCAAGACATCCTGCGTCGCGCCCGGCAACGGCATCCCGGCTTTGAGACCCTGGCGGTCACCGAACAATGGCAAACGCTGGCGCGCATGACGCGTCAGTCCACCAGCCACATCGGCCAGGCGTTGCGTCCGCGGCCGGAGCAGCGCTTGTCCAGCAGCGAATTCACCCGTCAGGTTGCGTACCTGCAAGCCCTCAGGAATGCGTTGAATGCGTAAGCGGACAATCCGCAGCGTCATATCGCTGCGCTGGCGAGTGGTAATACCGAATCAGTCTTCGGCTGCGCCCAGAACTTTGTCGACATAGTTCTCGACGAACCAATCGGGCAAGTTCTCGAACCGGAATTCGAAATCGGTGCCGTCGGTGACTTCTGCAAGCAAGACAGCCTCGGCCTCCGAGTTATCGAAAATGTAAGCACGATGGGTCGCCTCGACTGCGGCAGGAAGTAAATCAAGGGAGCCCTTGTAGCGCTTGCGGATTTTGTCTTCGGGTACGTTGTGCCCACCCTCCGCAACCCGGTTGGCTACCCGTTGAATATTGATGTCCACAGAGTCGGTGGAAACGTAATAGAGGTATGTGCGATAGCCCTTGCGCTGCGCCAGCTCCAGAAACTCGACTTTGTCAGGGCTGGACATCACCGTTTCAAAGGTGAAATTTTCGCCAAGCTCCAGTAACTGATGTCGAATAAAATCGGCAATTGCCGAGGCGAAATAGGAATCCATGGGTACGCGCGTGAAATCAATGCGGTCGCCATCCAGACCGATCAACTTCGCCTGTACCTGCCTGTTGAATCTGACGAGCAGCGAATGCTGGTCGATAAATGAATGCAATATTTGGGGCGTGGTGTGAATTTTGTAGATGGAGAGGTCCAGAAAGCCGGTCGCTTTGACATCGTGTTCGATGTCATCGGCGTTCACGTAGATACCAATGAGGTTCGCCGGAACAAAGCCTTTCATCGTGGATTTGCCGCTGCCATTAGGCCCCGCCCAGCAGCGCGCCCTAGGCACTGGCTTTCAGCCGGCGAACCTTGTGCACCTTGCCTAACAGGACCTTGGTACGAGGCTTGGCTGGGGCGATCACCCGCACCGAGCCGTCAGCTTTGGCTTCAACCATATTGGAGCCCTGGATGCGGTACACAGTCAGCCCCGACGACAGCGCCCGGTAGTATGCCGAGAGGGTCGCGCTTGCAGCCAATACAGGGATTTTGTCCTCAAGGTTCAGCATGTCTTCTTCAGACAGTTTTTTTACGTCGACCTCAGCCATGATGTTCTCCGGCATTCAGTTTCATTCGGTAAGCAGCTTCGTCGGGATTCTAGCCCAACTGGGGCCACCAATCTTGACTGTGATGTGTCACAGGATCCGACTGGGTCCTCTCAGGGTTCTCGACATACACTCAAGATCGGACACATATGGATTCGGCTTTTTCCTATCAAACCTCGACGCACCACCGCCTCTGACCTTTGAGGCTCGATACATTCGCATGATGCGGCGAGCCAGGCAGCTCGTTCAGCGGTGCATTGGCAAAATCCCCGAAGTCAAATCAGGTAAGCACTCGATTTATGGACGATAAAACGGACTTGAACATTAGCAAAACGCCCGAGCATGCGAGCGATCAACCGACCGAGCCAAGCCACGCGTCTAATCACCTCCCCATCTCTGAAACCGTAGCCGTGGACCACAAACACACCGAGCCGGCCACCGCTTCGGGCAGCCATCCGGCTCAGCAGCGCCAGCGCGCGATTCATCTGGCCCAAGCGGTGCGGCATGAGTTGCAAAAAGCAGTCATCGGCCAGGACGCCGTCATCGATGATGTGCTGACCGCGCTGATTGGCGGCGGTCATGTGTTGCTCGAAGGCGTGCCCGGTCTGGGCAAGACGCTGCTGGTGCGGGCGCTGGCCCGGTGTTTCGGCGGCGAGTTTGCGCGCATTCAGTTCACCCCTGATCTGATGCCCAGCGACGTGACCGGCCATGCCGTGTACGACATGCAGAGCGAGCAGTTCAAGCTGCGCAAAGGGCCGCTGTTCACCCATCTGCTGCTCGCGGACGAGATCAACCGCGCCCCAGCCAAGACCCAGGCCGCGCTGCTTGAGGCGATGCAGGAACGTCAGGTCACACTGGAAGGCCGCGCGCTGCCGGTGCCGCAACCCTTCATGGTGCTGGCGACGCAGAACCCGATCGAGCAGGAAGGCACTTACCCGCTGCCCGAAGCCGAGCTCGACCGCTTCATGCTCAAGGTCCGCATGGATTATCCCCAGGCCGATCAGGAGCTGGAGATGGTCCGCCAGGTCACCCGCTCGACGCGCTCCGACATGCTCGATGTCCAGCCCCTTCGCACCTTGATGCAGGCAAAAGATGTGCTGGCGCTGCAACGCATCGCCGGCGATCTGCCGGTGGATGAACAGGTCCTCGATTACGCCGTGCGGCTGGCTCGCACCACTCGCACGTGGCCGGGCCTGACACTCGGCGCAGGGCCGCGGGCGTCCATCGCACTGATTCGGGGAGCGCGCGCACGGGCGCTGTTGCGTGGCGGCGAGTTCGTCGTACCTGACGACGTCAAAGGCTGCGCGCTGGCGGTGCTGCGTCATCGAGCGAGGCTAGCGCCGGAGCTGGACATCGAAGGCTTGTCAGTGGATCACGTGCTCAAGCAATTGCTGGATCAGGTGGCGGCGCCGCGTCGATGAAGCAACTGCTCAAGCCGTCGACACGCATGCTCTGGTGGCTGGCCGTCCTCCTCGGCGTCTCGGTGCTGCTCGGCATTCTGCAGGCATTGGGCCGCGGCCCGGCTGCCCGGCTGGACGGCTTTTTCTGGACCCTGCTGTGTGTGATGACTGCCGTCGCTGCGTTGGATGCCGCGTGGCTGTGGCGTCTGCCCTCCCCTCGGGCCAAGCGGCACCTGGCCGGCAGCCTGGGGATGGGACGCTGGAGCGAGGTGCGGGTCGAGCTGGAACACGATTCACCTCGCGCGCTTTCCTTAACCCTTTTTGATCATGGGCCTTCGGAGCCGGATGCCCGCTACGAAACCGAGAATCTGCCCCAGGACGTCGTGCTGCGTTCACAGCGCACCGCCCAGCTGACCTATCGGCTGCGTCCGGCCAGTCGCGGGGATTTCACCTTCGAACGGACCGAGATCCTTATCCGCAGCCCGCTGCGCCTGTGGTCATCCCGACGTTATGTGCCCACCCATGACGCTGTCCGGGTGTACCCGGATTTCGCCCGTTTGCACAACGGGCAATTGCTGGGCGTCGAGAACTGGCTCAGGCAGATCGGCATCCGCCAACAGCCGCGCCGGGGGCTGGGCCGGGAATTTCATCAGCTGCGCGAATTTCGTGAAGGCGACAGCCTGCGTCAGATCGACTGGAAGGCCACGGCCCGGCATCGCGCGCCCATTGCGCGGGAATATCAGGATGAGCGCGATCAGCAAATCCTGTTCATGCTCGACTGCGGCAGACGCATGCGCAGCCAGGACGGGGAGCTGACGCACTTCGACCATGGGCTGAACGCCTGCCTGCTGCTGAGCTACGTGGCGTTGCGTCAGGGCGACGCGGTCGGTCTTTCAACCTTCGCGGGCGAACAGGACCGGCATCTGCCCCCCGTCAAAGGCGCCGGCCAGCTGAACGTGCTGTTGAATCACCTCTACAACGTCAACGCGACCCAGCGCCCCGCCGATTACGCGGTAGCCATGCGAAATACCCTCGCGCGGCAGAAACGCCGGGCGTTGGTGGTGTTGATCACCAACTTGCGGGACGAGGATGACGAGCAGCTACTGGAAGCGGTCAAACAGCTGAGTCGACATCATCGCGTGCTGATCGCCAGTTTGCGCGAGGCCGTGCTCGACGATCTGCGTCAAGCACCGGTGCAGACCTGGCAAGAGGCCGTGGACTACTGCGGGACGGTCGATCTGCTCAACGCACGCAGCGGGCTGCATGAGCGTTTGGTCGCCCATGGCATCCCGGTGCTGGATGTGCGCCCCAGTGAGTTGGGGCCGGAGTTGGTCAGCCGATACATGAGCTGGAAAAAGGCCGGGGCTTTGTAGGACACCTGCCTTCAGGCGGAAGCCTCCAGCGGATAGAAACTGAAGTAGTGCTGCAAGGCCTGAATGAGGACAAAGTATTCCGCCGGCGCCGCTTGCAGGCGGAAGCCGGAATCGAACACGCGTGGGGTCTCGTCTTCATGACACCACAGGCAGCTGGCGTCGATATCGATGTTGTACAGGCCGTTCTTGCCGTCGGGCACCTTCAGGCGCAGCTGAAAATCAGCCCCCACCAGAATGGGCAGATCGCTGATCAGCATCAGGCCTTGCTCAGACACGTTACCCAGGCAACCCAACGGTTTATCGGTATACCGGTTGAACACTTGCAGGTAGTAAGGCAGTTGGTGACGTTCGATTCGTCTTTCATTAAGCATTCGGACACTCGCCCTGAGATGACCATTGAGCATGGCCGCGCTAGTGCTTTGGGATTCGGTTGCACGGAACTGCCAGACCCGTGACGCCAGAATCCATCAGTTGAAAAACCGATGACGACATCTGACTCATTCGGCACTGGCAAAAGTCACTGATCCGAGCGGCCGATCAGCGATAACCCCGCTTATCACCCTGCTTTCGGATCAGTGGCGCTGCCGCCTTCGTCAAAACACTTAGGTCCCTACTCATCGCAGCCTAGCTCAGGTTTTCGCGATATCCACCCGAAAACGCGACCGTATATCCAGTCGGGTGTAACTAGCGTGAAGCAGCACGCGGTGTGGCAGGCGGCGCGAGGTTGTCATGCCCCAGCTGGTGCAGGGTGTCCAGACGGGCCTTGGCGCGGAACGCGTACTCGCTTTCCGGGAACTGGGTGATGATGTACTGGTAGGTCTGCACGGCATCCATGTAGAACTTCTGGCGTTCCAGGCACTGGCCACGCAACATCGACACTTCGGGCTGGACATAGCGACGCGAACGGCTCTCGCGATCGACTTTCGACAGGTTGTACATCACCGCGTCACAGTCGCCCTGTGCGTAGGCGCGGTTGGCGTTGTTCAAATGGCTGTTCATTGCCCAGCGGGTGCAGCCACCCAAGGCAAGCAGCGCCACTAATATCATCACGATTCGCATGAGAGTCTCCTGTGCTCAGCCCTTGTATCGGCGTATTCCGGGATTTCTTCAAGGTCGATTTGACGGCCGCCGACCTGCCGATTGCCCAGCGATCCGGGGGGCAGGTAGTGCAAAGGAACAATGACTACAGAGCAATACAGTAGTAGCCTCTCGCTGCGCTTCATTTAAGGAGTTTGTGCATGACCGTTCGCCGCACCAAAATCGTAGCCACACTGGGCCCTGCCAGTAATTCGCCAGAAGTCATCGAGAAGCTGATTCTCGCTGGCCTGGACGTCGCCCGCCTGAACTTCTCCCACGGCACGCCCGACGAGCACAAGGCTCGCGCGAAGCTGATCCGCGACATCGCCGCCAAGAACGGCCGGTTCGTCGCGTTGCTGGGTGACCTTCAAGGCCCGAAAATCCGCATCGCCAAATTCGTCAACACGAAGATCGAGCTGAAGGTAGGTGACAAGTTCATCTTCTCCACCAGCCATCCTCTGACCGACGGCAACCAGGACATCGTCGGTATCGATTACCCCGATCTGGTCAAGGACTGCGGCGTCGGCGACGAGCTGCTGCTGGACGATGGACGCGTGGTCATGCGCGTTGACACGCAAACCGCCGACGCACTGCATTGCACCGTGACCATCGGCGGCCCGCTGTCGGATCACAAAGGCATCAACCGTCGCGGCGGCGGTCTCACGGCTCCGGCGCTGACCGAGAAAGACAAGCAGGACATCAAGCTCGCTGCCGAAATGGACCTGGATTACCTGGCCGTTTCGTTCCCGCGGGATGCGGCCGACATGGAATACGCACGCAAGCTGCGTGACGAATCCGGCGGCACGGCCTGGCTGGTGGCGAAGATCGAACGCGCCGAAGCGGTTGCCGACGACGAAACCCTCGATGCGCTGATCCGCGCCAGTGACGCGGTCATGGTTGCCCGTGGCGACCTGGGCGTGGAAATCGGCGACGCGGAGCTTGTGGGCGTCCAGAAGAAAATCATCCTGCACGCACGTCGCCACAACAAGGCGGTGATCGTTGCCACGCAGATGATGGAATCGATGATTTCCAGCCCGATGCCAACCCGCGCTGAAGTGTCCGACGTGGCCAACGCCGTGCTCGACTACACCGACGCCGTGATGCTGTCCGCTGAAAGTGCCGCCGGCTCCTATCCGGTCGAAGCCGTGGAGGCAATGGCGCGTATTTGCGTCGGTGCCGAGCGTCATCCGACCGGCAAGACCTCCAGCCACCGCGTCGGTCACTCATTCACCCGTTGTGACGAGAGCATCGCGCTGGCCGCCATGTACACCGCCAACCACTTCCCTGGCGTGAAAGCGATCATCGCGTTGACCGAAAGCGGCTATACCCCGCTGATCATGTCGCGCATTCGCTCCTCGGTGCCGATCTACGCGTTCTCCCCGCACCGCGGCACCCAGGCGCGCGCGGCGATGTTCCGTGGCGTTTACACCATTCCGTTCGACCCGGCGGCACTGCCGGCCGGTCAGGTCAGCCAGTCGGCTGTGGACGAACTGGTCAAGCGCGGTCTGGTCGAGCAAGGCGACTGGGTCATCCTGACCAAGGGCGACAGCTACCACACCATCGGCGGCACCAACGGCATGAAGATCCTGCACGTCGGCGACCCAATGGTTTAAGCGACACCGCCACACTAAAAAGCCCCGCCTCGTGAGAGTGCGGGGCTTTTTTATGTCTTTGAACCCATGGACTGTCAGCCCTTCTCCACAAATACGTCCGCCAGTAACTGACCACGGGGCAATCCGGCAATGAACAACCGCTTCGAGAACGCCTCGACGCTGGCAGGCGACCCGCACACCAGCGCAATGGTCTGACGAGACGTCACGCGCAACCCACTCAGCACGGCCGAGAAGTCCGCCAGCTCGATCGACTCCACGTGCAGGTTCGGATGCTGGATCGCCAGCTCGCCGAGAGCCTCCGCCAGATAATGCTCTTGAGGCTCGCGCGCCAGATGTATCAGGCGAATTTCACCCTGATGGCCCTGCCGCAACGCCTCGCGCAGCACAGCCCAGAGCGGGGCCAGTCCGGTGCCTGCGGCCAGCAGCCACAACGGCCGGTCCTGCCAGTCGGGGTCGTAGCGCAGCGCACCGCCCTGGAGTTCGCCGAGGCGGATCGGATCGCCCGGTTGCAGCGTGCGGGCGACATCAGCGAAAGCGCCCGGACGCTGGCAGTCGATGTGAAATTCCAGAAAGGGATCGTGCCCCTGCACGCTCGCCAACGAATAAGGACGCGCCACGCCGCTCGCAGTCCACAGCACCAGGTGCTGGCCGACGCGGTAGCGCAACGGGCGTTCGGGGTTCAGTCGCAGGCGCAACACCGACGGGCTCAGCCAGTCAGCTCCCACGACTGTCGACGGCAAGCCATCGCGCAAGGGGTCGAAGATTTCAACGGTCAGGTCGCTCGTCACCCGGCACTGGCACGACAGCCGCCAGCCTTGGGCGCGCTTGTCGGCATCCAGCGCATCGGGCGCGGCATCCGCCGGATCGCCACTGACGCAACGGACCATGCACGCGTGGCAACTGCCGGCGCGGCAGCTGTAGGGGACGGACAATCCGGCGTCGTTGAGGGCATCCAGCAAATTGGCCGCAGGCGCCACCGACCATTGCCGGCCGCCCACTCGCAACTCAGGCATCGGCATAATCCCAGGCGCCGTGGCAGCGGTTGCGGCCCTGGTGCTTGGCGCGATACAGCGACTGATCGGCCCGTTGCAGCGCCCGGTCCATGTGATCGCCGCGCTCGATAACCGTCATGCCGATCGACAGGCTCAGGTCCAACTCAGGGAACTCGGGCAGCGTGACATGGGTGAAAGCGAGCCGGATGCGCTCACAGCAGTCGACCAGTTGCGCACGGGTGCAGCGCGGGATCAGCAAGACGAATTCTTCACCGCCATAGCGCGCGAGAATGTCATCGGAGCGCAGGCACTGGGCCGCGGTTTTGCCGAACATCTGCAGCACCCGGTCACCCGCGGCGTGCCCATGGATATCGTTGACCCGCTTGAAGTGATCGAGGTCGATGAGCGCCAGTCCGGCAGTGTAATTGCCGTCCATGTGTTCGAGTTCGCGGGTGGCGATACGCAGGAAGTGACGGCGGTTACAGAGGTTGGTCAGCTCGTCGGTGGACGCCAGTTCTTCGAGCTGCAGCATCATGCCGCGCAGGGTTTCCTGATGCGCCTGCAAGGTGATGCGGCGCTGATGCATGCGGTTGCGCGAGTTCTGCACGAAGCGCGCGAACAGGCACAGCCAGGAAAAAACGATGAACAACGCGCAGGTCTGAATCGCCGCCAGCCCCGGATCGGCCAGGCGCCCGCGACTGGCGTCCCACAGGTTGATCCCGGCGAATCCCAGCAAGGCAAACAAGGCGCACCGCGCGAAGATACTGGGCCGCAGGTGAAACAATCCGAACATCAGCACCAGCACGTAAATGATCAGAAAGGTGCCGCGGGAGGCTTCCATATGGCTGATGAGAAACGTCTGCCAGGCCAGCCCAAGGAGCACCTGAAACTCGGTCAGGCTGGGGTCTTTGAAGCGTCGGTTGTAGCCACCGAAAAACACCAGGCTCAAGGCGGCCTGACAGAAAAGCACCAGCACACTGGTGCACCAGATCCCGAAGAAGGTGGCTTGATAGTAGCCGGTAAAATACGCCATCCATACGAGCATCAGCCCCAGCACATAGGTGCCGGTAGCGAGCGCGAAACGTTTCAGCAGCAAACGCTGGATAGTTTGGGCAGTCACTCGTTGACTCATCATGGGTATTAAGGGTCCGTCCCGTACCGGCAAGATGACCTGTGACACTTTTCAGGCACCAGATCAAAACCTTCCTGCGCCATGCGCGGTAATGCAGGCAGCTTGCCACTGTAGTGCTTGCGTAAAAAAATGACTATTCAAATCCCTGTCTTTCCGGACAGCCGTAGCAATCTGTTTCATGCATGATTCAGTGCGGGCGCCGTACGGCGTTTTCGACGACGGTTTGGCCTTTGGCGGATGTACCTTAATCGACCTCGGGTTATACTGCCGCGCCTTTTTTACCCTGACCACGCCGAGGTGTTGCCCGGCTGTCTGACGCCTGATCAAGATGCTTTCGTCCGGCCCAAGCGGTCCCGTCGCCACCCGCAATTAGAATGTTCCCGCCAAATCAGAGGAGCGCGCCCAATGACCGTGATCAAGCAAGACGACCTGATCCAGAGTGTCGCTGACGCCTTGCAGTTCATTTCTTATTACCACCCCGTTGACTTCATCCAGGCCATGCACGAGGCCTACTTGCGTGAGGAATCCCCTGCCGCACGGGATTCCATGGCCCAGATTCTGATCAATTCGCGCATGTGCGCCACCGGTCATCGGCCGATCTGCCAGGACACCGGCATCGTCACCGTGTTCGTCCGTGTCGGCATGGACGTGCGCTGGGATGGCGCCACCATGGGCCTCGACGACATGATCAACGAAGGTGTGCGTCGCGCCTACAACCTGCCGGAAAACGTCCTGCGCGCCTCGATCCTCGCCGATCCGGCCGGCGCCCGCAAGAACACCAAGGACAACACACCTGCGGTCATCCACTATTCCATCGTCCCGGGTAACACCGTGGAAGTGGACGTGGCGGCCAAGGGCGGCGGTTCGGAAAACAAATCGAAGATGGCGATGCTCAACCCGTCCGACTCCATCGTCGACTGGGTGCTGAAAACCGTGCCGACCATGGGCGCTGGCTGGTGCCCGCCGGGCATGCTCGGCATCGGCATTGGCGGTACGGCCGAGAAAGCTGCGGTGATGGCCAAGGAAGTCCTGATGGAATCCATCGACATCCACGAGCTCAAGGCACGCGGCCCGTCGAACCGTCTGGAAGAAATGCGTCTGGAGCTGTTCGAGAAGGTCAACCAACTGGGCATCGGCGCCCAGGGCCTCGGCGGTCTGACCACCGTGCTCGACGTCAAGATCATGGATTACCCGACCCACGCCGCGTCCCTGCCGGTGTGCATGATCCCCAACTGCGCCGCCACCCGTCATGCCCACTTTGTGCTCGACGGCTCCGGTCCGGCTTCGCTGGAAGCGCCGCCGCTGGACGCTTACCCGGAGATCGTCTGGGAAGCCGGCCCGTCGGCCCGCCGCGTCAACCTCGACACGCTGACACCGGAAGACGTGCAGAGCTGGAAGCCGGGCGAAACGGTCCTGCTCAACGGCAAAATGCTCACCGGCCGAGACGCGGCGCACAAGCGCATGGTCGAGATGCTGAACAAGGGCGAAACCCTGCCGGTGGACCTGAAGGGTCGCTTCATCTATTACGTCGGCCCGGTCGATCCAGTGGGTGACGAAGTGGTGGGCCCTGCCGGTCCGACCACGGCGACGCGGATGGACAAGTTCACCCGCCAGATCCTTGAGCAGACCGGCCTGTTGGGCATGATCGGCAAATCCGAGCGCGGCCCGACCGCCATCGAAGCGATCAAGGACAATAAAGCGGTTTACCTGATGGCCGTTGGCGGCGCCGCGTATCTGGTCGCTCAGGCGATCAAGAAGTCGCAAGTGCTGGCCTTCCCGGAACTGGGCATGGAAGCGATCTACGAGTTCGAGGTCAAGGACATGCCGGTGACGGTTGCTGTCGACAGCAAGGGCGAGTCGGTTCACATCACGGGTCCCGCCATCTGGCAGAAGAAGATCAGTGAGAGCCTGGCGGTAGAGGTGCAGTAAGCATTTCGATCGCTACAACGAAAAAGCCCGACCTGTGAGTCGGGCTTTTTTGTGGGCGATGGGTTGGGGGCGTTTACCCCCGCCGATCCAGCACATTCACCACCAACCGATCCAGCCATCCCCAGACACGCTCCTGAACCCGTCGCCACAGCGGTCTGGATTTCCAGCCGTCCAGGGTGATTTCGCTGCTCACGGCGAAATCCTTGGTAAAGCTCGTGGCCACGGCGTGAGTCAGCGCGGGGTCGATCGCTTCGAGGTTGGCTTCCAGGTTGAAGCGCAGGTTCCAGTGATCGAAGTTGCAGGAGCCTACGCTGACCCAGTCGTCGATCAGCACCATCTTCAGGTGCAGGAAGCATGGCTGGTATTCGAAAATTTTCACCCCGGCCTTGAGCAGGCGCGGGTAATAACGGTGGCCGGCGTAACGAACCGAGGGGTGATCGGTGCGCGGCCCGGTCAGCAACAAGCGCACGTCGACGCCCCGAGAGGCCGCACGACGCAACGCGCGGCGGACTTTCCAGGTCGGCAGAAAATACGGCGTCGCCAGCCAGATGCGCGTCTTGCTGGTGTTCAGCGCGCGCACCAGGGACTGCACGATATCCCGATGCTGACGGGAATCGGCATACGCCACGCGCCCCAGCCCATGCCCACCGACGGGCGCCTTGGGCAAGCGCGGCAGACCAAAGTTTTCCGCTGGCCGCCACGCCCGCCGCCGAGGGTTGGCGTGGAACTGGCGGTCGAACAGCGCTTGCCAGTCAATCACCAGCGGGCCGCGAATCTCGACCATCACCTCATGCCACTCGCTGCTGTTCAGGTCCGGGCGCCAGAATTCATCGGTGACCCCCGTCCCGCCCACCACCGCCAGCTCTTTGTCCACCAACAGCAGTTTGCGGTGGTCGCGGTAAAGGTTGCGCAGGCCGCGTCGCCAATGCACCCGGTTATAGAAACGCAGGATCACGCCCGAATCGGTCAGGCGCTTGCGCAAGCTGATCGTGAAAGCCGCTGAGCCGAAATCATCGAACAGGCAGCGCACGATGACCCCGCGACTCGCCGCACCCACCAGCGCCTGCACGATCGCTTCGGCACAGGCGCCGGCTTCGACCAGATACAGTTCGAGCTCGATCTGCTGCTGCGCGCCTTCGATCGCGGCGATCATGCGCGGAAAAAACTCAGGGCCGTCGATCAGCAGGTTGAACTGGTTTTCTTCGCGCCACGGAAAAATCGCGCCCCTCATGGGCGGCTCGCTGTGGTGGTCAGCAGGCAGGTTTGAGCAGCGCTTGCCGGGCGGGCAAGCGAGGATGGAATGCGAATGGACATGCAGACTCCAGAGGGTGCGATACGCAACCCTATCCGCCTGTCTGACCGCAGGCAAACTTCAACGTTCTACGGCACCGGCGATGACAGCCGGCAGCCCTGACGCTGGCCCTCCCAGCGCGCTTCGCTATCGCGGTCCAGCCCTGTCGCGGTGATGCGCTTGTTCAGGGCATCCTCGTGATCGTGCTGGGCAGCCACTGTTTGACGTAGCGGTGGCAATACTCCGCCGGGTTGTTCATGACGAAGCGGCACGAGCAATATTCCTTGGCGGTATAGGCGCTGATGATGCTGGGAAATACCTGCAGCTCAACCCGCCAGTTCCAGATCAGGCCGGCGATGATCAGCAGCACCAGTAGGGCGAGACTGCTGAACGGGCGGCGTCGGATGAATGCGTTGCGAGCGATCATTTGCCACCCTCCCCGGCCACAGCGCTCAGCGCCAGCTTGAGCAACTGATTGTGGTCGTAGCTGCCGTCGCGATCGTCGGCGTAACGAACGATCACCAGCTTCTCGCTGGGGATTACGTACAGCGCTTGCCCCCAATGGCCAAGTGCGGCAAAGGTGTCCGCCGGTGCGTCTGGCCACGGTTCAGGCTTGCCATCGGCGGTTTTGTTCAGCCACCAGTGACCGCCGGGGGCTTCATCGGGCGGGGTCGGGGTCAGGGATTTGAACGGCGTCAGGTTGAAATCAACCCAGGCCCTGGGCAGCAACTGGCGGTCTTGCCAGCGCCCGCCGCGTTCCATCAGCAGGCCGATGCGCGCCAAGTCGCGGGCCGTCATGTACGCGTAGGACGACCCGACAAAAGTACCGGCGGCGTCGCGCTCCCACGTGGCGCTGGAGATGCCCAGCGGCTCGAACAACGCAGTCCACGGGTAATCGCCGTAAGCGCTGTCACCGACCATGCCTTTCAGTGCAGCGGCGAGGACCGTGCTGTCGCCGCTGGAATACCGGTATGAAGTGCCCGGCGCACTGGCGACGCCGTGCTCGGCGGTGTACCGCGCCATGTCGCCGCGTCCCCGGGTGTAAAGCATCGCGACGACTGACGAGTTGAGCGGCGCGTATTCGTAGTCCTCCTGCCAGTTCAGCCCTGAGGCCCAGTGCAGCAGGTCCTGAAGCTTGATGTCGGGATGCACGCTGAATGGCGGGTAGAACCTGGCGACGGGGTCCTCAAGTTTGAAGCGGCCTTCAGCAAAAGCGACGCCCAGCACGCTGGCCAAAATGCTTTTGCTGATGGACCAGGTCAGGTGCGGGGTGTTGGTTCGGGTGACGCCGCCATAACGTTCGTACACCACTTCGCCATTGTGAATGATCAGCAGCGCGTCCGTGCGCACATCTTTGCGTTCGACCTCGTCGCGGGGCGGGAAGGCGTAGGCGTCGAGGGCAGCTACGGCAGCGCTTTCACTGAGCGGGCGCTCGGACCACTCCGGCGCGGGCCAGGTTTCGGCAGCGGCCGAACAGCTGATGAGGAACAGCGCGAGGGTGAACAGCAGACGGGTCATGAAGGGGACTCGGGCTCGGATGCAGGCAACCCTAGCAGGCAAAAATGACAGCACAGGGAACTCAAACCCCTGTCACGCAACCATCACCAAAGCTTAATGGTGGTGACACGGCCTCTCCCTAGCCTGAATTCGTACAGCAATGCTCGAACAATCAGTCGACCCGCCTGGACGAAGGCGGGATTACGGAGACGCCGCATGACTCAGATCGCCAGCATTCGAGACACCCGAACCGAACGTCGCCTGCAGGCAGAACGCCTGGTCGGTGAGAAGGCCCTGCAGGAAGCACAGGCTTTGCGCTTCAGTGTGTTCAGTGGCGAGTTCAACGCCAAGCTCAAGGGCGCCGAGCTGGGCCTGGACGTCGATGACTACGACGTACACTGCATGCACATCGGCGTGCGAGACCTGAGCAGCGGCCGCCTGGTCGCCACCACCCGTTTGCTGGACCACAAAGCCGCAAATACCCTGGGCCAGTTCTACAGCGAAGAAGAATTCAGCCTCCATGGCCTGCGCCATTTGCAGGGCCCGATCCTGGAATTGGGTCGCACCTGTGTCGATCCTTCCTACCGCAACGGCGGCACCATTGCCGTGTTGTGGAGCGAATTGGCCGAGATCCTCAACGAAGGCGGCTACAGCTACCTGATGGGCTGCGCCAGCATTCCGATGCAGGACGGCGGCATTCAGGCCCACGCGATCATGCAGCGCCTGCGCGAACGCTATCTGTGCACCGAGCACCTGCGCGCCGAACCGAAGAATCCCCTGCCAACGCTGGACCTGCCCAACAACGTGATCTGCGAGATGCCACCGCTGCTCAAGGCCTACATGCGCCTGGGCGCGAAGATCTGCGGCGAACCGTGCTGGGACGAAGATTTCCAGGTTGCCGACGTGTTCATCCTGCTCAAACGTGACGACTTGTGCCCCCGCTACGCCCGCCACTTCAAGGCAGCGGTGTGATGAGCACCTGGCGCAGTCATGCGCGCGTGGTGCGGGTGCTTTGGGTCATTGCGCTGGGCCTGAGCATCGCCGGCACTTTTACCTTGATGGAACGCCTGCGCATCGGCAATTCCATGGCCCGTCGCCAGCGCTGGACCGCCTGGTTCATGGCGCGCCTGAGTGCTGCGCTGCCGTTTCGCGTGAAAGTCAGCGGCAAGCTGCCCAGCGAGCCGATGTTGTGGGTGAGCAATCACGTGTCATGGACCGACATTCCACTGCTGGGGATGCTGGCGCCGCTGTCCTTCCTGTCCAAAGCCGAAGTGCGCACTTGGCCAGTCGCAGGCTGGCTGGCGTTGAAAGCCGGGACACTGTTCATCCGCCGGGGCTCTGGCGACAGCAAGGTGATTCAGAAGCAGATGGGCCAGCATTTGCTCGGCAAGCATTCGCTGGTGATCTTCCCCGAGGGCACCACCACCGACGGCCGCAGCTTGCGCACCTTCCACGGCCGCCTGCTGTCGAGCGCGATTGAAACCGGCGTGCCGGTGCAGCCTGTTGCCATTCAATATGTGCGGGACGGCCAGCCGGATCAGATCGCGCCGTTCATTGGCGACGACGACCTGCTCTCGCATCTGCGTCGACTGTTTGCCAATGAGGTGAGTGAGGTGCACATCCAGCTGCTCTCGCCGATCGCTTCCCAAGGGAAAGAACGCGCAGCGCTGGCGTTCGAAGCGCAGCAGGCGGTGCAGATCGCGTTGTTCGGCGAGGCGGTTCAACCGGCGATGGTACGGTCCGCCGCCAAAGCCGCTTGAGCAAACGCCTGAAGCTCAGGGTAAAACGCGCTGAAGTCGTCACTCAGCGGTCGATACAGCGCGTGCAGTTCCTGATAGACGCCGGCCAACCCTTCCGGCCGAGACAGGCGTCGCGAGATGCCGGCCAGCGCATCGCCCACCACCGAAAATTCCCGGTACGAACCCAACCAGTCCTGCGCTGCCATGCGCGGGGCAATCAGCGCCAGCCGCTCCGGCAACGCAGGCTCATCGGCCAGCACGCGGTAGACCTTGCGGGTGAAGGCGTCCAGCGGCTCGTTTGAATACTGATGCCAATCCCGCGCCAGGCAGTGGTCGAAAAACACATCCAGTGCGATGCCGGCATAGCGCCGACGGCCGTCGGGAAAACGCCCCAGCGCTTGTTTGATCAGCGGATGCGAATCGGTGAACGCATCGATGCGCCGATGCAGACGAATCGCGCTTTCGATGTCCGCCGGGAAACGTCCGGGCAGCAGCCCTTTGACGAAGTCGCCATACAGGCTGCCCAGCAATTGCGCCGGGGCCTGACCGCCGAGGTGCAGGTGTGCGAGGTAATTCATGGTGCTTGCCTTTATTGCCGCGGGCCTTCTTTTTGCGCCTGTCTCCGCTGAATGTGCGGGGGGCAATTCGCAATGACGTGGGTACAGTCGCCACATTCCCCGCGCCTGTAAAGCGGGATCGCCTTCGAACGCTCTACCAAACCACCGGGCCAAAACCATATCGTTATAACCCGATATAACGATTGAGCCTGGGCTAAGCACCGATTCATATTTGTATATCGCGATTTATAGATATAAGGTTCGCCCCATCGCGATACAGCGCACCTGCACTGAGAACGACATGCCCACTGACATCGACATCGACGAAATCATTAAAGCCCTGGCTCATCCGGTTCGCCGGCAAATTCTGGACTGGCTCAAAGACCCGGTTGCGACCTTCCCCGATCAGCGTCACACGATTGATGGCGGTGCCTGTGCCGGCCAGATCGACCAGCGCGCCGGTCTGTCCCAGTCGACCGTTTCGGCCCATCTGTCAACGCTGCAACGGGCCGGATTGATCACCAATCAGAAGCACGGCCAGTGGCATTTTTTCAAGCGCAACGAAGACGTCATTCAGGCGTTCTTGCAGCAACTGACGCAGCGGCTCTGAGCCCTTCGCCACACACCCGCTTTTCAGGAGACGCAACGTGCCCCTTTCATTACTCATTCTGGCCCTGAGCGCCTTTGCCATCGGGACGACCGAGTTCGTCATCATGGGCCTGCTCCCCGACGTCGCCAGCGACCTGGGCGTCAGCATTCCCGGCGCCGGCTGGCTGGTCACCGGCTACGCCCTGGGCGTCGCGATCGGCGCGCCGTTCATGGCCATGGCCACCGCAAAGCTGCCGCGTAAGGGTGCGCTGGTCACGCTGATGGGCATCTTCATTGTCGGCAACCTGCTCTGCGCACTGGCGGCGGACTACAACATCCTGATGTTCGCCCGCGTGGTCACCGCGCTCTGCCACGGCGCGTTCTTCGGCATCGGTTCTGTCGTTGCTGCGGGGCTGGTCCCGGCCAACCGCCGCGCCTCGGCCGTCGCGCTGATGTTTACCGGCCTGACCCTGGCCAACGTCCTCGGCGTGCCGCTGGGCACCGCGTTGGGACAACAGGCCGGCTGGCGCTCGACCTTCTTCGCGGTGACGGTGATTGGCGTCATCGCCTTCATCGGCCTGATTCGCTTCCTGCCAAGCAAACGCGACGAAGAGAAACTCGACATGCGCGCTGAACTCGCGGCGCTCAAAGGCGTAGGCATCTGGCTGTCGCTGAGCATGACCGCGCTGTTCGCAGCCTCGGTGTTCGCGCTGTTCACCTACGTCGCGCCGCTGTTGGGCGAAGTCACCGGCGTCTCACCGTTGGGCGTGACCTGGACGCTGATGCTTATCGGGCTTGGTCTGACGCTGGGCAACATCATTGGCGGCAAACTCGCCGACCGCCGACTGGCCGCTACGCTCATCGGCGTGTTCATCGCCATGGCGGTGATCTCCACGGTGCTGAGCTGGACCAGTACGGCGCTGATCCCGGCCGAGATCACCCTGTTTCTCTGGGCCACCGCCGCATTCGCCGCCGTGCCTGCCCTGCAGATCAATGTGGTGACCTTCGGCAAGGCCGCGCCCAATCTGGTGTCCACCCTGAACATCGGCGCCTTCAACGTCGGCAATGCGCTGGGCGCCTGGGTTGGCGGCAGCGTCATCGCCCATGGTTTCGGCCTGACCACCGTGCCGCTGGCAGCCGGCGCTCTGGCGGTCCTTGCCCTAGTGGTCACGTTGATCAATTTCCGTCAGCGCAACGATGCCGAACTGGCTGCCGTGACGAGCTGATTACCCTCATTTTTTGAAACCTGCGGATCCACCCTTTACCGACTGCACAAAGGATTTCACGATGACCACGATTTTTGACCCGATCAAGATGGGCGACCTGGAACTGGCCAACCGCATCGTCATGGCGCCGCTGACCCGCTGCCGCGCCGACGAAGGCCGCGTGCCCAACGCGATGATGGCCGAGTATTACGTACAGCGCGCCTCGGCCGGCCTGATCATCAGCGAAGCCACGTCGGTGATGCCGATGGGCGTGGGCTACCCTGACACCCCGGGCATCTGGTCCAACGACCAGGTGCGCGGCTGGGCCAACATCACCAAAGCCGTGCACGCGGCGGGCGGCAAGATCGTGCTGCAACTGTGGCACGTGGGTCGCGTTTCGCACCCGACTTACCTCAACGGCGAAACCCCGGTTGCGCCGAGCGCCATCCAGCCAAAAGGCCACGTGAGCCTGGTGCGTCCGCTGTCTGACTTCGTCACCCCGCGTGCACTGGAACTGGCGGAAATCGAAGAGATCGTCGACGCCTACCGCGTCGGTGCCGAAAACGCCAAGGCGGCCGGCTTTGACGGCGTCGAGATCCACGGCGCCAACGGTTACCTGCTCGACCAGTTCCTGCAAACCAGCACCAACACACGCACCGATGCCTACGGCGGCTCGCTGGAAAACCGCGCGCGTCTGTTGCTGGAAGTGACCGACGCCGCCGTTGAAGTCTGGGGCGCTGGCCGCGTCGGCGTGCACCTTGCACCCCGCGCTGATGCCCATGACATGGGCGACGCCAACCTGGCCGAGACCTTCACCTACGTCGCCAGCGAACTGGGCAAACGCGGCATCGCTTTCATCTGCGCCCGCGAACGGGAACTCGACGACAGCCTGGGCCCACGCCTGAAAGAAGCCTTCGGTGGGGTGTTCATCGCCAACGAGAAATTCACCAAAGAAAGCGCCAACGAGTGGCTGGCGACCGGCAAGGCGGATGCCGTGGCGTTTGGCGTGCCGTTCATTGCCAACCCTGACCTGCCAGCGCGTCTGGCCAAGGATGCCCCGCTCAACGAGCCGCATCCTGAAACCTTCTACGGCAAAGGCGCCGAAGGCTATCTGGACTACCCGACGCTGTAAGCAGGAAGGACGCGGAGCGTCGAGGGCTGCGTTCCCACGCGGAGCGTGGGAACGATCAAAACTGATGGCGCGCTCACTGGCCTCTTCCCGGCTAAAGCCGGTCCTACAAAAGCACCGTGCGCACCCGTAGGACCGGCTTCAGCCGGGAAGCTCTCGATCTGCTTTTGATCTGCTCTTGATCTTCCTACGCAGCAAGCCCAGTCACCACACATCGCGACGTGGGTGCAGGCTGAACGCAGGTTTCGCGGAGTGGGCCGAGCCGCATGGATGCGGCGAGCGCGCGCCGTCTTCCCGAACTACCCGAACTATTGCCCCCGCGCATTAATCTGCTGCGACAACGTCTGAATCTGGCTCTGCAACGTATTGATCGTCCGCGTCATCTGCCCACGGAACGCATCGAACTCCTGCAGACTCGCCCCCGACGAAGCAGCCGCCGCCGGACGATTCTCCAACTCACTCTTCACCACCACCATATCCTGCTCAAGCTGCTCGATCGCCTGACTGCCGTTCGCCTTCTTCAGGTTCGCCACATCCGCAGTCAAACCCTTCAACTGCGATTCCAGCCGCTCCTGCTCAGCCTGAATCGACTTGCCATCCGGCACCGCCGCCTTCAACGCCGCCAATTCTGTCGCCACGGCTTTCAACTGATCCTGCAACTGCTGATTCACCGCCTGCTGCTGCGTACTCTGCGTGCTGATCTGCTCCAGCCGCTTGTCCAGCCCGCCCTGCAAACCCGCCACACCCTGCTGCTGCCTGCTCTGATCGGCCAACTGATCCTGCAACTGCTTGATCTGCGCTTTCAACGCTTCACTGCTGCTCGCCATCGACTCAGTAGCGACCACCTTGCCGGAAATATCCTGCAAGCGCCCCGCCGCCTCTTCACTGATGCGCGCGAAACTTTCCTGGGTCGCGACCAGCTGCTGCTCCATCAACGACACCTGCTGGAAACTCCACCAGCCCAGGCCACAAAACGCGATAAACAACACACAGATCAGCGCCCACAACGCACCGGTACCGGGGGCCTTCACCTTCACCACCGGCGTGTCGCGGGAATACACCGTGGTGCGCTCGCGGGCACCCGGCGGTGGCAGAAAATCATCGTCATCATCTTTGGCGCTGAGGCTCGGGACGTCATCGACATCGTCATAGGGATCTTTGCGCATGGGTTTACCTTTGAAAACCGCTGAATCTGAATGGCTCGCAGTATAACCGCGGATGTTGACGCCTTTTACAACGGGCCGCCGTGCTGGGCTTTCCACCAGCCGCAGAACTCGTCGAGGGCGGTCCACACGCTCACGTCAGGCTGGTAATCCAGATAATGCCTGGCGCGACTGATATCAAGCGTGAAATCCCGGCTCATCACCTGCATCCCGATGCGCGACAGCGTCGGTTCAGGTTGACCCGGCCAGATCAGGCACGCCGCCTCATTCATGGCTGCGGCGGTGTAGGCCAGGCCGTAAGACCGATAACGCCTTACCGGCGGCAATTCCATCTGGCGCATGACGTAATTGACCACGTCCCAGAGCGGCACCGGCGCGCCATTGCTGATGTTGTAGGCCTTGCCCAGCGCAGCGCCGGCGGCCAGCAGACTGCTCAGCAGCGCCTCATTGAGGTTCTGAACGCTGGTGAAATCAACCTTGTTCAAGCCGTTGCCAATGATCGACAGGCGATTCTTGCGCTGCATCTCCAGCAATCGCGGGAAAATGCTGGTGTCACCCGCGCCGGTGACGAAGCGTGGGCGCAAGGCGATGACTTCCAGACCAAACTCTTCGGCACCAAACACCTTTTGTTCGGCCATGTATTTGGTCGCCGCATAGTGATTGCCGAAGCGCTTGGGCACTTGCTCCTCGCGGATATCGAGGTGCGATCGGCCATCAAAATAGATCGACGGCGACGACAGGTGCACCAGTCGCCTGACCCGTTGTTTCAGGCATGCTTCGACGACATTCTCGGTGACCTGAACATTGCCTTGGTGAAAGTCCTGACGTCGCCCCCATGTGCCGACCGCGCCCGCGCAATGGACTACGGCTTCGACGTCGTCACACAGTGCGTGAACCAGTTCCGGATCGGAAAGATCGCCCTGAATGAACTCGGCGCCGCGCCGTACCAGATGCTCGACACCCTCAGCACGACGGCCGCTGACCCGGACGCTCAAGCCTTGCTCCAGCGCGAAACGCGCAAAGCGTCCGCCGATGAAGCCGCCTGCGCCGGTGACCAGAATTTTCATTGCCTGCTCCGTTTAATCTTCTTTTGCCTGTGATCGCCGCGGCTGTTCTGCGAACAATCCCACACTCTGCTGCGTCGCCTGTTGACGTTCACTGCGCGTCCAACGGCACCAGCCACTGCCCTGCTTTTTTCGCCAGATGGTCCGTCAGCTCCGTCAGCAACCGGCCGCCGTTGCGCCAATGATGCCAGTACAAGGGCACATCAATGCAGTGATCGGGCAGCAACTCGACCAACAAACCACTCGCCAATTGTCCACGGACCTGCAACTCCGGCACCAGTCCCCAGCCCATTCCGGCTTCGACCATGCGCGTGAAACCTTCGGACGACGGACACAAATGATGCTCGAAACCGCCTTCGACACCCAGTGAAGCGAGGTAGCGATGCTGCAGGAAATCATCCGGGCCGAACACCAGCGCGGGCGACCGGGCGACCGCCTGAGGCGTCACGCCCTGTGGGAAATGCCGGCCAATGAAGTCAGGACTGGCCAACGCCCGATAACGCATGGCGCCGAGCAATAAACTCCGCGCCCCCGCCACTGGCCGTTCGCTGCCGCATAGACACGCAGCCACTTCACCGGCGCGCATGCGTTTGAGGCCGACGTCCTGGTCCTCGACCACCAGATCGGTGAGCAATCGATGCTCGGCACAGAAGTCCCCGACCGCAAGCGCCCACCAAGTCGCCAGGCTGTCGGCGTTCAGCGCGATGCGCAGACGTTCTGGCATGCCGCCCTCGTCCAGGGCCGGTACCACGCTTTGCAGATCCCGCTCCAGCAAGCGCACCTGCTGGACATGGTTGAGCAGCCGCCGACCGATTTCTGTCGGCGTGGGCGGCGTCGCCCGGACCAGCACCGGCTGGCCGACCCGCGCTTCCAGCAGCTTGATGCGCTGGGACACCGCAGACTGCGAAAGGCCGAGCACCTGAGCGGCGCGCTCGAAGCCGGCCTGCTCGATCACCGCCGCCAGCGCTGAAAGCAATTTGTAATCGAACATCAGTTTCTCTAATGAGTGATGAGCTTTATTGGTTTTTCTTATACCCGCTGTCGACCGACAATCGCCACCTCTGATTCACGGCACACCCTCAAGTAACGGCGGAACATCAATGACTGGCGAAACCTCTCTTGGCGCATTGCTGCGCAGCATGAACCCTGAACTCAACGAGGGTGACTACGTGTTCTGTACCGTGGCGGACAGCCGTCGCGTGGAGGGCATCGAAGTCATCGGCAGCTTCCGCGAGCGCGAAGGCCTGACCGTCATCCTCGAACGCAGCCAGGCACAGCAACTGGGCCTGGACTGCGATCACGTCATGGCCTGGATCACCCTGACCGTTCATTCCTCACTCGCAGCGGTCGGGCTAACGGCAGCGTTCGCCAGCGCACTGGGCCAGGCGGGCATCAGCTGCAACGTGGTCGCCGGCTTTTACCACGACCATCTGTTCGTGGGCAAAGACGACGCGCAGCAGGCCATGACGACCTTGCGCGCCCTGGCGACGAACGCCTGATCCCGGCAATCCTGAACTGATCGAGGCCCGACATCATGTGGCAAAGCTACCTCAACGGCCTGCTGGTTTCCCTCGGGCTGATCATGGCCATCGGCACCCAGAACGCCTACGTGCTGGCGCAAAGTTTGCGTCGCGAACACCACCTTTCCGTGGCCCTGCTGTGCATCGTGTGCGATGCGGTATTGGTGGCCGCCGGCGTGTTTGGGCTGGCCAATGTGCTGGCCCACAACCCCACGCTTCTGGCGGTAGCGCGCTGGGGCGGTGTGGTGTTTCTGCTGTGGTACGGCGCCATGGCACTGCGTCGCGCGTTGTCGCCGCAAAGCCTCGCTCAGGGCGATGCCGACAGTCAGCGTTCACGCCGCGCGGTATTGCTGACCGCCTTGGCAGTGACCTTGCTGAACCCGCACGTTTACCTCGATACCGTGTTGCTGATCGGCTCGCTCGGCGCGCAGCAAGCGGTGCCCGGCGCCTACGTGGCCGGGGCCGCCAGCGCTTCGGTGTTGTGGTTTTCGACGCTGGCGATCGGCGCCGCCTGGCTGGCCCCGTGGCTGGCACGCCCAACGACCTGGCGCCTGCTGGACCTGATGGTGGCGGTGATGATGTTCAGCGTAGCGGTGCAATTGATCAGAACGGCGTGAATATTCGTCTCGCCGACGCGCATTTCAGCGCAACGCTCTGGAACCTCTATCCCACACAGTTGTTGCGTGGTTAAGGTCAGGGGCCGGTGCTATGATCCAGCCCCTGCGCTGCAAAGAGTACAAACTCGCCAGCGTAAGTTCTGTCTGGCCGCCCGTGATCGGCCTTGCGCAAACCGCAACTGACCTGATTAGGAGAATTACCATGGCTTTTGAATTGCCTCCGCTGCCGTACGCACATGATGCTCTGGCACCGCACATCTCCAAGGAAACTCTGGAATACCACCACGACAAGCACCACAACACCTATGTCGTGAACCTGAACAACCTGGTGCCAGGCACCGAGTTCGAAGGCAAGACTCTGGAAGAAATCGTCAAGACCTCTTCGGGCGGTATCTTCAACAACGCCGCTCAAGTCTGGAACCACACGTTCTACTGGAACTGCCTGGCGCCAAACGCCGGCGGCCAACCGACTGGCGCTCTGGCTGACGCGATCAACGCTGCTTTCGGCTCCTTCGACAAGTTCAAGGAAGAATTCAGCAAGACCTCCATCGGCACTTTCGGCTCCGGCTGGGGCTGGCTGGTGAAGAAAGCTGACGGTTCCCTGGCACTGGCCAGCACCATCGGCGCCGGCAATCCGATCACCAGCGGCGACACCCCGTTGCTGACCTGCGATGTCTGGGAACACGCTTACTACATCGACTACCGTAACCTGCGTCCTAAGTACGTCGAGGCGTTCTGGAACCTGGTCAACTGGAAGTTCGTTGCCGAGCAGTTCGAAGGCAAAAGCTTCACCGCCTGATGAATGCTTGAATGCTCGAATGAAAAAAAGCCCGGCACGTCCGGGTTTTTTTTCGCCTTCTGTTTGTCGTTTATGTATTGTCTGGAAGCGATAGCGGACTAATATCAAATTTCGTGCTGATTCAAACGGCTGGGCTCAAGTTTTCCCCGCGTACGACCGACACAGTACGGATAGCCTGAGTGGTCTGCCTATTAACTGTTTTCCCGATTGATGGGGTCACGCGCACGCCAGAAGCGTCTGATCCGAATGCCTGCATTGCCAGTGCTTGCATGCAGGCAGCCCGCTATCAGCATGGATAAAGGAATGGCCATTTGAAGCTGGAACTCAAAGACAGCTTGTCGGTGAAGCTGCTCCGCGTTGTGCTGCTTTCAGCGCTGATCGTGGGGGTCGTGCTCAGTTGCGCACAGATCGTCTACGACGCATACAAAACCCGCCAGGCCGTTGCCACGGACGCAGCGCGTATCCTCGACATGTTCCGCGACCCGTCGACCCAGGCCGTCTATAGCCTGGACCGGGAAATGGGCATGCAGGTCATCGAAGGGCTGTTTCAGGACAAAGCCGTGCGCCAGGCGTCCATCGGTCATCCCAATGAGACGGTGCTCGCCGAAAAATCCCGAGACCTCGAAGCCACCCACACCCGCTGGCTGACCGATCTGATCCTTGGCCAGGAACGGAGCTTCACCACGCAACTGGTCGGCCGCAGCCCGTACAGCGAATATTACGGCGACCTGCGCATCACCCTGGACACCGCCACCTACGGCGAAACATTTCTTACCAACTCGATGATCATCTTCATCTCCGGCGTGTTGCGCGCGCTGGCGATGGGTCTGGTTCTGTACTTGGTTTATCACTGGCTGTTGACCAAACCGCTGTCGAGAATCATCGAGCACCTGACCAGCATCAACCCCGACCGCCCCAGCGAACACCAATTGCCCTTGCTCAAAGGCCACGAAAAAAACGAGCTGGGGGTCTGGGTCAATACCGCCAACCAACTGCTGGCGTCCATCGAGCGCAACACCACCCTGCGCCACGAAGCTGAATCCAGCCTGTTGCGGATGGCCCAATACGACTTCCTCACCGGTCTGCCGAATCGGCTGCAGCTGCAGAAGCAACTGGACAAAATCCTCGTCGACTCCGGAAAAGTGCAGCACCGTGTCGCGGTGTTGTGCGTGGGTCTGGATGACTTCAAAGGCATCAACGAACAATTCAGTTATCAGGCCGGCGATCAGTTGCTGCTGGCGCTGGCCGATCGCCTGCGCAGTCACAGCGGTCGCCTCGGCGCCCTTGCCCGGCTGGGCGGCGACCAGTTCGCGCTGGTTCAGGCCGATATCGAACAGCCTTACGAGGCCGCCGAGCTGGCGCAGAACATTCTCGACGACCTGGAAGCGCCCTTCGCCGTCGATCAGCAAGAGATTCGTCTGCGCGCCACCATCGGCATCACGCTGTTCCCCGAAGATGGCGACAGCACCGAGAAGCTGCTGCAGAAAGCCGAACAGACCATGACGCTGGCCAAGACCCGCTCGCGCAATCGCTACCAGTTTTATATCGCCAGCGTCGACAGCGAGATGCGCCGTCGTCGCGAGCTGGAAAAAGACTTGCGCGAAGCCATGGCCCGCGAGCAGTTTCATCTGGTCTATCAGCCGCAGATCAGCTATCGCGATCACAGTGTCGTCGGTGTCGAGGCGTTGATCCGCTGGATTCACCCCGAACACGGCTTCGTGCCGCCCGACCTGTTCATCCCGCTGGCCGAGCAGAACGGCACCATTATCGCCATCGGCGAGTGGGTGCTGGATCAGGCCTGCAAACAGCTGCGCGAATGGCACGACCAGGGCTTCAGTGACCTGCGCATGGCGGTGAACCTGTCCACGGTGCAGCTGCACCACGCCGAATTGCCGCGGGTGGTGAACAATCTGTTGCAGATCTACCGCCTGCCGCCCCGCAGTCTGGAGCTGGAAGTCACGGAAACCGGCCTGATGGAAGACATCACCACCGCCGCGCAGCACTTGTTGAGCCTGCGCCGCTCCGGCGCGTTAATCGCCATCGATGACTTCGGCACCGGTTATTCGTCGCTGAGTTATCTGAAAAGCCTGCCGCTGGACAAGATCAAGATCGACAAGAGCTTCGTGCAGGACCTGCTCGACGACGATGACGACGCGACGATCGTGCGCGCCATCATCCAGCTCGGCAAAAGTTTGGGCATGCAGGTGATCGCCGAAGGCGTGGAGACCGCCGAGCAAGAGGCGTACATCATTTCCGAGGGCTGCCACGAAGGTCAGGGGTATTTCTACAGCAAGCCGCTGCCGGCGCGGGAGCTGCTGGTTTACCTGAAGCAAGCCCAGCGCACTCACAGCGAGGCGCTCTGACACAACGGGCTTTCGACGCAAAGGCGCATCCTTGGAAACACCGCCGCGCCTGCGGACATCCTGAATCATCCCCTGAAACAGCTTGAAATATCTCCCTCCGCCGGCTTGGGCAAATGGCCTTTACACAGAATGCAAATCTTTCGCATTATGTCGCAGCATTTTCTGGCGTTCGCCACCGTTCACACCTCTTCTCGATGCAGGATTCCGTCATGATTCGTATGCCCCTGGCAACCGCAAGTCTGCTGGCTGTCGCCATTGCTCTGGCCGGTTGTGATCAAGGCAAGGACAAGCCCGCCGCCGCAGCGCCTGCCCCTGCACCGGCCGCAGCCGCCGCGCCGGCTCCAGCGCCGACCTCCGCCGCCGCGCCTGCCCAGCCCAACGAAACGGCCACCCGGGCAGTGGTCGCCAACTACGCCAATATGGTATTCGCCGTTTTCAGCGACGCCGAATCCACTGCCAAAAAGCTCAGCACAGCAGTCGACGCTTTCCTCGCCACACCCAATGACCAGACCCTGAAAGCAGCGCGAGACGCCTGGGTTGCGGCGCGGGTGCCGTACATGCAGAGCGAAGTGTTCCGCTTCGGCAACACCATCATCGACGACTGGGAAGGTCAGGTGAACGCATGGCCGCTGGACGAAGGCCTGATCGACTACGTCGCCAAGGATTACCAGCACGCGTTGGGCAATCCGGGCGCCACTGCCAACATCATCGCCAACACGTCAGTGCAAGTGGGCGAGGACAAAGTCGACGTCACAGAAATCACCCCTGAAAAACTCGCCAGCCTGAACGAGCTCGGCGGTGCGGAAGCCAACGTGGCGACCGGTTACCACGCCATCGAATTCCTGCTCTGGGGCCAGGACCTGCACGGCACCGGCCCGGGCGCCGGCGAGCGTCCGGCCAGCGACTACATCGAAGGCCAGGGCGGCACCGGCGGCCACAATGATCGCCGCCGCGCCTACCTGAAAGCCGCCACCGACCTGTTGGTCAGCGACCTCGAAGAAATGGTCAACAACTGGAAGCCGGGCGTCGCCGACAACTACCGCGCCACGCTGGAAGCTGAGTCCGCCGAGAGCAGGCTGCGCAAAATGCTGTTCGGCATGGGCAGCCTGTCGCTCGGTGAACTGGCGGGCGAGCGCATGAAAGTCGCGTTGGAGGCCAATTCCAGCGAAGACGAGCACGATTGCTTCAGCGACAACACCCACAACTCGCATTTCTATAACGGCTTGGGCATCCGCAACGTCTACCTGGGTGAATACACCCGCGTCGACGGCAGCAAAGTGAGCGGCGCGAGCCTGTCCTCGCTGGTCGCCACCGCCGACGCCGCCACCGACCAGACCGTGCGCGCTGATCTCGATGCGACCCAGGCGAAGCTGCAGGTCATCGTCGACCACGCCAACAAGGGCGAGCATTTCGACCAACTCATCGCGGCGGGCAATACAGCGGGCAACCAGGTCGTGCGCGACGCGATTGCCGCGCTGGTCAAACAGACCGGCGCGATCGAACAAGCCGCTGGCAAGCTGGGCATCACTGACCTGAACCCGGACAACGCCGACCACGAGTTCTGATCCACTTCAAACCGGTGGGACCGCGCCTTCCCGACTGAAGTCGGTCCCGCTGCAAACAAATGCCGACCCGTCCACGGGCCGGCATTTTTTTCGTCAATCGACGCCTGAAAGTCCCAGCAAAACGGCGTTGTTTGGGGACCGGTCTGTAAGCGTTGTAGGGCATTTCCTGTTCGCTCCTTGTCGGATTGAACACGCCTCCCCCGCCGCTGATCATGCGCACTTCCTTGACCCCACCCTATCCAGGAGGAGACAGAAAGTGCCCAAGAGAAACAATAAAAGGCGCCGCGTCAGTAAGCTCAAAGCCAACGATTACGGTATTCACCTGCTGGTCGGCGTCAAGGGCCCGCGTGCCTGGAAGGTGACGATCTACCGCGACGGCAGAACCTTCAACCGACTGTTTTCCTTCTCCCGCTACGGCGGCCGAGATCCGGCACGCCAAGCCGCCGACGCGTGCCGTGACCAGCTGCTGCTGGCCCACCTGCCCAAGCTCAGCCGCGACATCCGTCAACGCATCATCGCCACCAACACCAGCGGTTATCCGGGGGTGCATTACCGCTGTTACACCGGCATCGCCTATTGGGTGGCGCGGACCACGCTGCGCAACGGCAGCAGTGTCACCAAGTCATTCAGGGTCGAACATTACGGCTACGAGAGGGCCAAGGAGCTGGCGATCCGCGAACGCGAACGGCAGCTCGACGGCATTGGCGATTACCGGTCATTCAAGGTGGTCGAGGGCGAGCGGCGTCTCATGCAACTGCTGGTGGAAAACCCGGCGCTGGAGATCGCCGGCGCGTGAGTTTTGCGGGCCCGTCACCCGCGGATGATTTGGTAACAACACGTTACGAGAGGGCCTGCAAACGCTAATCCCTCTTATTCATCAAACTCGGGGCTGGTAAGCTTGCTCGCCCCGATTTCCCGCCTTTGCAGGACCTGTATGACTGCGTGGTTCCGTCCTTCGTTTCTCCTGCTGATGGCGCTTGCCATGAGTGGGTGCGATGACGCCCCGCGTTTCACCGCCGCCGAGCCGGGCGAGTCGCGCTCCGGCGGCGCCACCACCGTCAACAAAAGCGACCGCAATGCGTTTTCCATGCCTTCAGCCAACCTGTCGCCCGTCCGGCGGCTGGACTTCAGCGTAGGCAACAGCTTTTTCCGCAACCCCTGGGTGATTGCCCCGTCGACTACCACTGCCCGCGACGGCCTGGGTCCGTTGTTCAACACCAACGCCTGCCAGAACTGCCACATCAAGGACGGCCGCGGCCACCCGCCCGAGCCCGGCGCCGACAACGCCGTGTCAATGCTGGTGCGCCTGTCGATTCCCGACGATCCGGCGTTCGCCGAACACATCAAGCAGTTGGGTCTGACGCCCGAACCTGTGTACGGCAAGCAACTCCAGGACATGGCCATCCCCGGCGTCACGCCTGAGGGCAAGGTGCGGGTCGATTACGATTCGATGACCGTGCATTTTCGCGACGGCACCCCGGTACACCTGCGCCGCCCTACCCTGCAGATCACCCAACCCGGTTACGGCCCGATGCACCCGCAGACGCGAGCTTCCGCGCGCATTGCTCCGCCAATGATCGGCCTCGGGCTTCTGGAAGCCATTCCGCAGGCGGCGATTCTGGCCAACGCCAACCCCAACGATGAGCAAGGCAACGGCATCACCGGCACACCCAACTGGGTCTGGGACGATGCGCAGCAGAAAACCGTCCTCGGCCGTTTCGGCTGGAAAGCCTCGCAGCCGAGCATCCAGCAGCAGAATGCCCACGCGCTGGCGGGTGATATGGGCCTGACGTCCACTTTGATGCCGGTCGACGACTGCACGCCGTCGCAGTCTGCGTGCCTCGCCGCGCCCAACGGCAACGGCCCGAACGGCGAGCCGGAAGTCAGCGACAATATCCTGCGGCTGATCACCTTCTACACCCGCAACCTTGGCGTCCCGGCGCGCCGCGACGTGGCCGACCCGCAGGTGCTGGCGGGCAAGAGCCTGTTCTTCAAGGCCGGCTGCCAGCAATGCCACACGCCTGAATTCACCACTTCCGCCGACGCCGCCGAGCCCGAACTGGCGAATCAGGTCATCCGCCCCTACACCGATCTGTTGCTGCATGACATGGGCGAAGGCCTGGCCGACAATCTCAGCGAATTTCAGGCCAGCGGCCAGCAGTGGCGCACCCCGCCGCTGTGGGGCATCGGCCTGACGCACACCGTCAGTGGCCACACCCAGTTTCTGCACGACGGACGTGCCCGCGACCTGATGGAAGCCGTGCTCTGGCATGGCGGCGAGGCGCTGCCGGCGCAACGTCAGGTGCTCGCCTTTGACGCGGAGCAACGCGCGGCGCTGCTGGCGTTCTTGAATTCTCTCTAACGTATTTCTGAAGATAAGGAGTCGGGCATGTTCCGCCCCAAGTTGTTGCTCACCAGCCTCGCCGCACTGGCTTTGGGCGCGTGCGCGCCGTCGGACCCGCAAGCCGTGACGTCTGCCGCCATCGCCAGTCAGGTCATCCTGCCGACCTACAGCCGTTGGGTCGATGCCGACCGGCAACTGGCGATCAGTGCGCTGTCCTACTGCCAGGGCAAATCCGATCTGGACACCGCCCGCGCCGACTTCCTGCACGCGCAAAAAGCCTGGGCCGAGCTGCAACCGCTGCTCATCGGGCCGCTCGCCGAAGGCAATCGCGCCTGGCAGATTCAGTTCTGGCCGGATAAGAAAAACCTCGTCGGCCGTCATGTGGAGCAACTGGTCACCGCACAGCCGCAGATCAGTGCTGACGCCCTGGCGAAATCCAGCGTCGTGGTTCAGGGCCTGTCGGCCTATGAATACATCCTGTTCGACGCCGACATCGACATGGCCAACGCTGAGCAGAAAGCCCGCTACTGCCCGCTGCTGATGGCCATCGGCGAGCGTCAGAAGGCGTTGGCAGAAGACATCCTCAACAGCTGGAACAGCAACGACGGCATGCTCGCTCAGCTGAGCAAGTTTCCCAACCAGCGCTACGCCGATTCCCACGAGGCCATTGCCGAGTTGCTGCGCGTGCAAGTGACCGCACTGGACTCGTTGAAGAAAAAGCTCGGCACGCCGCTGGGCCGTGGCACCAAGGGTGTGCCGCAGCCGTTTCAGGCGGAAGCGTGGCGCAGCAAGGCTTCGCTCAGCAGCTTGCAGGCGAGTCTGGCGAGTGCCCAGACGGTCTGGGCCGGTGTTGATAACAAGGGTTTGCGCGGGCTGTTGCCGAAAGAGCAGAAGCCTTTGGCCGACAAGATCGACGCCGCCTACGCTGAGAGCAACCGCCAACTGGCCGCGCTGAAACCTCCCCTCGGGGATCTGCTGGCCACCGAAGAAGGCCGCCAGCAGCTCAACGCTTTCTACGACAGCCTCAACGTGGTCCATCGCCTGCACGAAGGCGAACTGGCCAAGGCGTTGGGCATTCAACTGGGCTTCAACGCCAATGATGGTGACTGATATGTTGCGACGTCAGGCTCTGGGTCTGGGCAGCCTGCTGCTCAGCGCCGTCACCTTTGGCGGCTGGACACTCTTCGCGAAAAAAGGCGAAAGCCCGCTGCTGTTGTCCGCCCGAGACGACGGCAACGGCCAGCACTTCGCGGTGGGTTATCGCGTCGACGGCACGCAAGTGTTTGCCACGCCTGTCGCCCAGCGCTGTCACGACATCATCAATCACCCGAACCTGCCGATCGCGCTGTTCGTCGCGCGCCGGCCGGGGACCGAAAGCTACCTGATCGACCTGCGCGACGGTCGTCTGCTGCAAACCATCACCTCGCAACCCCATCGACACTTCTACGGCCACGCGGTCATTCACAAGGACGGCGAATGGCTGTACGCCACCGAAAACGACACAACGGAGCCGGGCCGCGGACTGTTGGGCGTGTATCGATTTGTGGATGAGCGGCTGCAACGCACCGGTGAAATTGCCACCCACGGCGTCGGGCCCCATCAGGTTTCATGGATGCCGGACGGCGAAACCCTTGCAGTCGCCAACGGCGGCATTCGCACCGAGGCCGAGAGCCGCGTCGAAATGAACCTCGACGCCATGGAGCCCAGTCTGGTGCTGATGCAGCGCGACGGCACGCTGCTGAGCAAAGAGACGCTGTCGCAACAGATGAACAGCGTGCGGCATATGGCGATCGCCCGCGACGGCACCATTGTCGCGGGGCAGCAGTTCATGGGGCCTTCCCACGAATCCGCCGAGCTGCTCGCCATCAAGCGGCCGGGCCAGCCGTTTCAAGCGTTCCCGGTGGCCGAGCAACAACTGCAGGCGATGGCGCATTACACCGCCAGCGTCGCCATTCACAACGACCTGCGGCTGGTGGCACTGACCGCGCCGAGGGGCAATCGCTTCTTCATCTGGGACCTGGACAGCGGCTCGCTGAAGCTGGATGCGCCGCTGCCCGACTGCGCCGGGGTGGGCGCGGTGGCGGACGGCTTCGTCGTGACCTCGGGTCAAGGGCGTTGCCGTTTCTATGATTGCCGGGAGACAGCGCTGGTCGCCAAGCCCCTGGAGCTGCCGGCGGGGTTGTGGGATAACCATCTGCATCTGGTTTGATGGTGGATCTACGGCTGCCGCGCGGGCCTCTTCCCTGGCAAGCCCGCTCATCGAAACATGACAACGCCGCAGATGTATCTGCCGACAGGTGAACTGTGGGAGCGAGCTTGCTCGCGAAGACGATGGAACATCCGCTAAATCTTCAGAGCCTGAAATTCCGTCTTCGCGAGCAAGCTCACTCCTACAG